>JAVXWR010000912.1:0-3333 GCA_032230725.1 Actinomycetota bacterium | reverse complement strand
GGGCAGATGTTCTACCGGTTCCGGGACCGCAAACGTTGGCGGGAGTTCCTGGACTTCCTCAAGCAGCTCCGGACCCGGTTCCCGGTCGGGCGGCTCTACATCGTCTGCGACAACTTCTCCCCGCACCGCAAGGCCGAGGTCGCCACCTGGTGCGCCGCCCACGATGTCGAGCTGGTGTTCACTCCGAGCAACGCCTCCTGGCTCAACCGGATCGAGTGCGAGTTCACCGCGCTGCGCTACTTCACCCTCGACGGCTCGGACTACCCCTCCCACGCCGCACAGGAGAGGGCCATCGCCGGTTACGTCCGCTGGCGCAACCGCCACGCCACACCCAAGGGCTACTTCGCCCTCGACTCCAAGATCCGCCGACCCGATTACCTACCCAACGTTGCCTGACGCGGCACTAGCCATCCGAAGCCGCATCGTGCTGGGCGGCGCCGATTGCGGCTCGAACAGATCCACAATACCTACTTCTAAGTATGCTCGAGACCAACTGTGAACGCATACGATGACCCGAGTGTGGATTGCGACCCTCCCTCGAAGTGACGGGCCGAGTTGATTGGTCAGGCCAGATGCCGTGTGGGTCTAGCTCATCGCTCGTTACCTCAGGGAGGAATCACTACCCGCAGAGATGTCGGACAACGCCGCCCCAAACCTGCTTCTGGAGTGACTCCAATGAGCGCTAGCGGACCTGAGATCGTGGAGTGGCGGCAGAAAGTTGCGGAACCTCCAACCTTGCAGCCCTCCCAGGTCGAGGTGGTGGTCGCGCTCGACGAATCGACCGCCCGAGAGTGTTACCATATCCGCCACGAGGTGTTCGCGAACGAGATGGGCATGACGCCGTCAACGTCGTCCAGGATGCTCCGGGACCGGTTCGACGGAGAAAACCGCACCGTGAATCTTCTGGCTCTCTGTGACGGTGAGCCTGCCGCAGCGACCCGCTTGATACTTCCACGCTCGAACACCTTCACCGATTTCCCGCTCGAACAGCTGTTCCGTCTCGAAGGTCTACCTAGGGCCGAAGTTGCCGAGCTACCCAGTTCGGCCGTTCTCGCTCGATTCCGGTCCACTCGGCGCCTAATCGCGACATTGTGGACGACCACGGCAGCGTTCGCTCGCGACGAGTACGGCATAGAAGTATTGGTCGCAGGCGTTAACATTGGCACGGACGACCTGGGTGAAGGACTCATGGTCTTCACGGCGCTGACAGATCAGGGGGCGACTCATCCCTCGGCCCGCGCTATTCCACTCACGCCGCATACTTAAGGACCGATTCACCGGAGGCTGCCCGTGGAAGAAATGGCGAGGATGCCCGATCAGCCCCCGAAGATGGCCGGACTGTTCCGGCGCTTTGGTGGACTGTGCATGGGAGTGCCCTGCTATGACTCGGCCATCGGCAGCTGCACCCTCCCAATGTACTTTGATGTTGCGACTGGCATACACCTAGGGGTGGAGCCCACAGGGCGTCCGAGGTGACCGAAACTCGCAGCATCTCGGCGTGCTTTCGAGCCGCTCTCGGGGTTGACGCGGTATGGAGCGACCTTGCGGACCGGCAGGCGGCGACGGCGAATACGTCGGCTTTCGTGCGCAACACGCCGCTCGTATTGTGCCCCTCTACCGTAGAGCAGGTTCAGGCAGCGGTTCGAACGGCCCGGGACACGGGGAGCACGCTCTGGCCGGTTAGCACCGGGCGGAACTGGGGTCTAGGCTCTGCCTCGCCCGTCCGCAACGGCACAATAGTCATGCGAATGCACCGGCTTGACCGCATTCGAGAACTCGATCTCGAGCTCGGGATCGCGGTTGTCGAGCCCGGCGTCACCCAAGGGCGTCTTGCCAGCGAGCTTGACCGTCGCCACGCCGGCTTCACGGTGGACGTAACGGGTTCAAGCTCCGACACCAGCCTGGTCGGCAACACATTGGAACGCGGAATTGCCTACCGAAGCGCCCGCGCGGACACGCTGCTAGGGGTGGAGGCTGTACTGGCCGACGGGACCCGGGTAAGGACCGGGCTTCTGTCGCCCGGGAGCACCGACATGCTATCGCTCGGACCGGTCGCGTCTGGCCCCGTTACAAGCGGGCTATTCACGCAATCGGGATTCGGGGTTGTCACGGCCATAGCTCTGCGGCTGCTCTCCACACCGCCGAGACATCGGGCGGTGCTGCTTGGCGCTCGTCGAGGTACTTCGATGGCTGAGCTTGTCGATCTCGTCCGTCGCGCACAACGTCTAAATCTGTTAAACGGGGTCGTACACATTGCCGATCGGGAACGCGGCGAACTCTCACTGGCTCCCGCGGTCCTGGCTGAGCTTCGGAAGGCCGACCCAGGGGCGAGCCGGGACGACGCCGCCCGTAGCGTCGCGCGGATCGCTAGCTCGAGCTGGAGCGCCGTGGGCAGCTTGGGCGGCCATCCGAGTGTCGTCAACGCACAGATTCGGGCCCTGCGTCGCCTTGTCCGTCAGCAAGCGACGGTCCGGCTGATGCACCCAGGTCGGCTCGACATCCTCGAAGCCTCGGCGAGAGCGATGCATGCCCGCAAGCTGAGTGCATTAGTCCGCGCCATTCGGCCTTTGATGGGCCTTACCATGGGCCAACCCACGGACGCCACGCTGGGTGCAGTGGCCTGGGCTGGCGACCGCAAGGAAGCCGTCACCCTACCCGACAACGATCACCGCCTGGAGCCGGACGGATCGGCCCACGGGCTCCTATATGTCGTCCCCGCCATCCCCTTCTCGGGTGCCGCAGCCGATCGGGCAGTCGCCATTGCCAAGGAGGTCGCGCATAGGTATCTATTACGGCCTGCATTCACGCTCAACACAGTCTCACCAGTGCTTCTAGAGGGCGTTATCAGCGTTGGCTTCTCCGCGAGAGACTCAACCGAGGTCGCGCGGGCCCACGCATGGCTTCGCGAAACTCGTGAACTGCTAGGAAAGGCCGGCTTCGCTCTCCTGCGCTTAGATATCGAGGCTCTTGCCGAGCACTATCATCATCGCGATCCGGGCCACCCCCTCGCTTCTCGACTCAAACGTTGTCTCGACCCCGACGATGTCCTTGCGCCCGGTCGCTACGACTAAGGTGGGAGGCTCGAGCTACTTGGTTCACGCGCCTTCCAGCGATCTGCGGTCCAGCGGCTATGCCGCACTCGCTAGCCGGTGTCTAGCCAGTCACCGCACCGCCCGGGGGGCCTCCGTTGAAGTGGCTCTTCCCAATTGCCGGCTCTTCCGGATTTAGACGGTATGGGGGCTGCTGGACCCCGGGGGTCGGCCGCTACACGGCCGGGCTCTGCGCCCCGCCTTGTCGTTGGCTGCTCTGCTCGGCCCGTGACAGGGCACCGGA
>JAVXWR010000060.1:0-3085 GCA_032230725.1 Actinomycetota bacterium | reverse complement strand
TGTTGTCGAACTTCGACTTGGTGACCGAGTCGTTCACGTTGATCGCCGGGAAGAGGAGCTTGCCCTCGTTGAAGAACTCGTACAGGCGGTGGACGCCCGTCGTGGTCTCCTCGGTGACGCCCTTGATCCCGGACGCGACCTTGGTCCAGTGCTGCGAGTCGGCCTCGAGGCTACGACGCAGCGTCTCGAGCACGACCTGGTACTCGGCGGGGTCGTCCAGCTCGGTGGTCGGCACCACGCCGGCCTTCTCGAACTCGACGCCCTTGTGGACGAGCATCGTGGCGTCGCCGCCGTCGTCGAGGATCATGTTCGGGCCGCGGGTGTCGGCGTCGACCCACGTCATCATCTGCTCGGCGCACCACCAGTACTCCTCCAGCGACTCGCCCTTCCAGGCGAAGCAGGAGACGCCCTTGGGCTCCTCGGGGGTGCCGTGCGGACCCACGACGACCGCGGCGGCCGCGTGGTCCTGGGTGGAGAAGATGTTGCAGGAGGCCCAGCGGACCTCCGCGCCGAGCTCGACCAGGGTCTCGATGAGCACCGCGGTCTGGATCGTCATGTGCAGGGAGCCGGAGATGCGCGCCCCGTGGAGCGGCTTCGCCTCGGAGTACTCCCGGCGCAGCGCCATCAGGCCCGGCATCTCGTGCTCGGCCAGGCGGATCTCGCGGCGGCCGAAGTCGGCCTCGCGGAGGTCGGCGACCGCGAAGTCGATCCCGTTCTTCTCGGCGAACTTCTCGTGCGTGGTTCCTACTGCTGCCATGACTCCTCGTCCGGTCGGTGTGTCGGTCGATCGGTGGTCGGCCCGGTGATGTCCTGCGCCCGGCGGCGGGGGGCGACGAGCCCACATCCGCGTCCGCGGGGACTGACAGGGTGCACGGTCCTCCACCATCTGGAGGCGCCCTTGATCATCCGGAGCCCTGCCGAGCGTGGCGGACTTCAGTCCGTTGCAGCGCCACTCGACAGGCCCGTCGCACACGAGGTGCGACCTACTTACCGGTGGCCCGAGACAAACACAGGCCGCCGGGGCGGTCAAGGCGGAGCGCACGGCGCCACCCGGCCCGGGGTGTGGTCACCGCAGGTCGCCCGCGAGACGGGTCGCGAGGGTATGACCGGGGCCACGCGGACAGTATGGCGCGGGCCACACGGAGCCGTAGGCTCGGGCGTCCCGCCCGTGAGCACCCCAGGAGGTCTTCACCGTGCTCGGTCAGATGCAGACCACGCCGCTGGCGCTGCCCCACGTGTTCCACCGTGCCGAGCAGCTCTTCGGGCACAAGACGCTCACCGGCATCGGCGTCGGGGGCGCCGTCACCATCACGACCTACGCGGACTGGGCCGTGCGGGTGCGCCGGACCGCCGCAGTGCTCGACGCGCTCGAGATCCCGCACGACGCGCGGGTGGGGACGTTCTGCTGGAACACCCCGACCCACCTCGAGCTGTACTTCGCGGTGCCGTGCACCGGACGGGTGCTGCACACCCTGAACATCCGGCTGTTCGCCGAGCAGCTCGTCTACATCGTCAACCACGCCGACGACGACGTGATCTTCGTCGACCGCTCGCTGTTCGGGCAGCTGTGGCCGCTCGCGGACCAGATGCCGCACGTGCGGAAGTTCATCGTCATCGACGACGGCTCGGACACCGCGGTGCCCGAGGACGAGCGGGTCGTCGACCACGAGGAACTGCTCGCCTCGGTCGAGCCCGCCGAGGGCCGCTTCGTCGTCGACGACGAGAACCGGGCCGCGGCGATGTGCTACACGTCCGGCACCACCGGCAACCCGAAGGGCGTCGTCTACTCCCACCGCTCGACGGTGCTGCACTCGATCGCGGTGCTCATCGCCGACGTCGTGGGCCTGGTCGAGCGCGACGTGGTGCTGCCCATCGTGCCGATGTTCCACGCGAACGCCTGGGGCACGCCGTACGCGGCGGTCTTCGCCGGCGCGTCGGTGGTGCTGCCGGGCCCGAACATGGTGCCGAAGGCGATCGCGGGGATGCTGCGCGATCACCCCATCACGCTGACGGCGGGGGTCCCGACGATCTGGATGGGCGTGCTGCCCGAGCTCGCCCGCGAGGACGTGCCCGACCTGCGCCTGGTCCTGTGCGGCGGCTCCGCGGTGCCGCGCGCGCTGTCCGAGGCGTGGCGGGAGAAGATCGGGCTGCCCATCACGCAGGCGTGGGGCATGACCGAGACCAGCCCCATCGCGACGACGGGGCTCCTGCGCTCGATCCACGACGGCCTCTCCGACGACGAGCTCGCCGACGTCCGGGCCACCGCGGGGCAGGCCGCCCCGCTGGTCGACCTGCGTCTCGTCGACCCCGACACCGGGGAGATCCAGCCGTGGGACGGGGTCACGTCCGGGGAGCTGCAGGCGTCCGGGCCGTGGATCGCGGACTCCTACTACCGCAACGAGGACGGCGGGAAGCAGTTCACCGAGGACGGCTGGCTGCGCACCGGCGACGTCGCCGTCATCGACCGGAACGGCTTCGTCCGCCTCGTCGACCGGACCAAGGACCTCGTGAAGTCCGGCGGCGAGTGGATCTCCTCGGTCGACCTGGAGAACGAGATCATGGCGATGCCCGAGGTCGCCGAGGCCGCCGTCATCGCGATCCCGGACGAGAAGTGGTCCGAGCGCCCGCTGGCCTGTGTCGTGGTGAAGCCCGGCAGCGAGCTCACCGCGGAGAAGGTGCGCGAGTACCTCCTGACGCGGGTGGCGAAGTGGCAGGTCCCCGACGACGTCGAGTTCATCGACGAGGTCCCCAAGACCTCGACCGGGAAGTTCTCCAAGAAGACGCTGCGCGAGAAGTTCGTCGGGTAGGTGCCTCCGGCGCACCTACGTCTGCGCGGGCGACGTCACGCTCGACTCCTCGCCGCGCTCACGCTTGCCGAGCACGGAGCTCCGGCGGGAGTACGCGAAGTAGATGACGACGCCGACGACCATCCACACGATGAACCGGACCCACGTCCCCGCGGTCAGGTTCAGCATCAGCCACAGGCAGGAGACGACGGCGAGGGTCGCCACGAGGGGCAGCGCCTTCACCGTGAAGCTGCGCGGCAGGTTCGGCTGCTTGACCCGCAGGATCCAGGTGCCGACCG
>JAVXWR010000047.1:0-3914 GCA_032230725.1 Actinomycetota bacterium | reverse complement strand
CGAGACCAAGGCCCTCTACGAGTGGGACTACGGCAAGCAGCTGCTCTACACGCAGATCCTGCGGGAGAAGATCGGGCAGGTCGTCGAGGACGCACCCGACATCCCGAGCGCTGTCGACCGCATCGGCGCGCAGGACTCCGTCTTCTTCTCGGAACGCTTCCTCGCACCGCGCCCGCTGCTCCAGGCCATCCGGTCCGAGGAGCCCGTCGTGCTGCTGATCGACGAGGTCGACCGCGCCGACGAGGCCCTCGAGGCCGTGCTGCTCGAGACCCTCGGCGAGTTCCAGATCTCGGTGCCCGAGGTCGGGACGTTCGTCGCGGACAACAAGCCCTACGTCATCCTCACCAGCAACAACACGCGCGACCTGGCCGCCGCGCTCAAGCGCCGCTGCCTGCACCTGTTCCTGGACTACCCCACCGCCGAGCGGGAGCTGGAGATCGTCCGCTCGAAGAACACCGGGCTGCCCGAGGCGGCCGCCCGCGAGCTCGTCGAGGTCGTCCGCGGGCTGCGTGAGCTGGAGCTGCGCAAGGCCCCCAGCATCTCGGAGACGATCGACTGGGCGCGCACGCTCGCCGTCCTCGGCATCGACGAGCTGAACTCGCAGATCCTCTCCGACACGGTCTCCGTCGTCGTGAAGTACGACAAGGACGTGACCAAGGCGCTCGGCGCGCTGCCGAAGCTCGTCGACCCGAACGCGGTCGTCGACGACGCCCACGGGCACGGCCACGGGCATGGACACGGGCACGACGGCGACCACGCGCACGACGCTCCGACGAACCACCGCTCGTCCGGCCCGGCGCCGGCGGTGGTCGACGACGACGACGACGACGGTCCCGACGGTCGGGCGGTGCGCGCCGCGAAGGACCAGGAGGGCAGGCACGCGGGCGTCTACGGCGCGCCGGGCCGTGACGCCCAGGAGGCCGCTCGTCGCGCGGACGATGTCGGGGTCAAGCCTCGGCCCGTGAGCTCCTCGCAAGGCAGCCGATCGTTCGGCCTGGGCAAGAAGCGCGCCCTGTAGTCCCCGGCGGCCCAGAGAGGAGGCCCCCTGATGGAGGCCAGCATCCACCGGTTCGTGCGGCTCCTGCGCATCCGTCAGGTCCGGATCTCCACCTCGGAGGTCCTCGACGCGATGCGGTGCGCCCGGGAGCCCGGCGTGCTCGCCGATCGGGCGACGTTCAAGGCCGCGCTGCAGGTCGCGTTGATCAAGGACATCCGCGACATGGCCGCGTTCGAGGAGATCTTCGACGCGTTTTTCGCCCTGGTGCGGATCGGCGCGGACGACACGGGCCACGGTCACGGGCACGGCCACGAAGACCTCTCCGACGAGGGCTCTCTGGAGAACTTCACGCTCTCCGAGGAGCCGAGCGAGACCCCGGAGCAGGGCCACGACCACGGCGCGCCGGTCGACATCAAGGAGTACTTCGACCCGGACGATCTGGCCCAGCAGTACAACCTGCACCAGGAGGCCAACAAGATCGACCTCGCGGCGATGACCGACGAGATCGTCTTTTCCAAGGACGGCGCCACCGACCAGACGAACACCGGTGAGAAGGTCCAGATCGAGACCGACCATCTCCACGGCGGCGGGATCCCCGGCGAGATCGCCGCGGGGTCGGGGACGAAGGTCGACGCCGATCTGAACGTCGCGCAGCAGGAGGCGCTGCTCGGGTGGCTGCAGGGCGTGGAGGACGGGATCGGCGACGAGGGTGACGAGTCCGACGCGATGGCCCTGCGCCGCCGACTCGCCGGGATGCTCGAGAACCTGCCCGAGGCGATCAAGGCGCACCTCGAGCGGCTGATGGAGATCGAACAGCGGGTCATCGACGGCGGGCACGCCGACGAGGACGCCCGCCGCGCCGAGGTCGACCGCGCCGAGGAGCACGAGCGCCAGCAGCTGGAGGACTCGCTGCGCCGACTCGCGAAAACGCTGCACGGCGCGCTGACCCACCGACGCCGCCAGTCCC
This sequence comes from Actinomycetota bacterium, assembly GCA_032230725.1. GTDB lineage: Bacteria > Actinomycetota > Actinomycetes > Mycobacteriales > Pseudonocardiaceae > Actinomycetospora. The sequence goes on along the minus strand of JAVXWR010000047.1, from coordinate 1,950 downwards.
CCCGCGGGCGGATCGACGCGGGCCGCACGATGCGGCGCAACATGCGCTTCGACGGCATCCCCTTCACCCCGGTGACGGTGAGCCGCGCCGAGGACAAGCCGCGGTTGGTGATCCTCGCCGATGTCTCGCTCTCGGTGCGGGCGACCGCGCGGTTCACGCTGCACCTGGTCCACGGCCTGCAGGACATGTTCGGGCAGGTGCGTTCGTTCGCGTTCGTCTCCGAGCTCATCGAGGTCACCGACCTCTTCGCCGACCACACCGTCGAGGACGCCCTCGGGCTGATCTTCGGCGGTGACATGATCGATGTGGACGCGAACTCCAACTACGGAGAGGCGTTCGGCACGTTCCTCGAGGACCACGCCTCGGCGGTGAACCGGCGTTCCACGGTGATCGTCCTCGGCGACGGGCGGGGCAACGGCAACGACCCGAACATCGAGGCGTTCGCCGAGATCAGCCGGCGCGCCCGCGAGACCATCTGGCTGACGCCGGAGCCGCGCTACTCGTGGGGGCTGGGGGCCTGCGACCTGCCGCAGTACGCCGAGTTCTGTGACCGCATCCGCGTGGTCCGTGACCTCACCGGCCTGTCCGAGGTCAGCCACGACATGGTGGCCGAGATGATCGGACGCTGACGCGTGGTGGAGACGTGACCGTCACTCCGCCCGCGGCCGGCAGCGCCCGCATCGACCCGCTCGCCCCCGCCCACCCCGGCCGCTGGGAGGACGGCTCAGTCGTGGTCTGCCACGTCGACCGGGCGGCCGTGCCGGTGCGGCTGGTCTCGGGGCGCGCGCCCGAGCTCGTCACCGAGCACTTCGAGGTGCACCGGCCGGGCGGGCGCCTGCTGGTCCTGCACCGGTTCCGGCCCGACGAGCTCGACGACGACGTGTCGACGCTCGTCGCCGGCGAGCTCGGCGCGGTGGTGGAGTCTGCGCCGGTCTTCGAACGGGTCGTCACCGGGATCGTGCGCTCGACCGTCGGTGACCCGCTCACGGCGTGGTCGACCTTCTACGCGAACTCCCTCGCGGTGCTGCGCCACCCGGAGCGCGCGGGTGCGGCGGGTGCGGCGGACCCGATCGCCCCCCTTCCGCCCGAGGCCTCCCTCGCCGGGTTCGCGCCGGTGCACGCGCGGGCGCTCGACGAGGTGGCGGGGACGACGGTCGCCGACCTCGGCACCTGCTTCGGCTTCCTCCCGCTGCTCATGGCCGAGCGCGGCCTCGACGTCGTCGCCACCGACCACACCCCGGGGACGATGCGGCTGCTCTCCGCGGTCGCCCGTAGCGGTGTCGTCCCCGAGGCGGCGTCCCGGCTGCGCACCGCGGCCTGTGACGCGCGTGCGGTGCCGATGCGCGACGACGCCGTCGACACCGTCATCGCGATCCACCTGCTCGAGCACCTGCCCGCGGAGGACTCGGTCACGGTCGTGGCCGAGATGTGCCGGGTCGCCCGACGGCGGGTCGTGGTCGCGGTGCCGTACGAGGACGAGCCCGACCCGGTGTACGGCCACCTCTGCCGCTTCTCCCCCGACGTCCTCACCTCGCTCGGCGAACGCACGGGCGCGCGCTTCCGCGTCGACGCCGACCACGGCGGCTGGTTGGTGGCCGACCTCGACTGACCGCGCGAACCCGTCAGAAGGGTGGTTCTTCGGGGAAGCGGTCTTCGGGGTTGTTCTCTGTCTCTGTCTCTCCGCGGTCACGGGCGCGTTGTCGTAGGCGTGCGGCGGTGTCGACCGCGGCTCGGGTGAGGTAGCCGTGGCTGTTGCGTCTCGGGCTGCCGGGCGGATGCACCGGTGGCGGGACTGGGGCGAGCGTGACCGCGGGTAGCTCGTCGTGGTCGCTGTCGGTGCGGGGGATGGGGTCGGGTCCGGGGTGGTAGGGCTCGGGTTCTTTGGTGTGGACCCGGCCGGTGGGCGCGGTCCAGGCGAAGCGGCCGGCGTGGGTTTGGGTCACCGTCCAG
>JAVXWR010000020.1:0-6941 GCA_032230725.1 Actinomycetota bacterium | reverse complement strand
CGAGGCCCGCGGACACCCCGAGCGAGAGACCGAGTAGATGCCGGCGAACTGCACGTTCTGCAGGAGCACCCCGCCGCGGCGGGCCGCACCCAGTCCCGCAGCCGGGCCGGCCAGGGCGCCCGGGTGACGAGCGCGATCGTGCCGATCACCGCCGTCGCGAGGAGGAAGCGCCAGAACAGCAGGGTCAGCGGCGGGCTGGCGCTCGTCCCCAGGTCGCCGACGAGGTAGCCGCTCGTCCACACGAGCACGAAGGTCGTCGCCAGGGCGAGGCCGACGAGGCGGCCCGATCTCGCGTGCGACCGGACCACGGCGGCCAGGTTGTAACTGGTTGGGGTGTTACTCACCATGGCGCCGACCGTAACAGGTCGATCCGTTACTCTGAAGGCGTGCCCACCGATCCGTCCCAGCGCTTCGACACCGGCGCGATCTGGCTCGATCTCCTCGCGACCGTCGGCAGCGCGTACGGTCCCGCGCCCGTCGACCGCATGGGCACCGTCGAGCTGCTGAACCGGTGGCTCGCGCAGGAGGGCCTCGCCCCCGCCGCCCCAGCGGGTCCCGACGACGTGGTCCGGGCACGCGAGCTGCGCGAACTGCTCCGCCCCCTCGGGCTCGCGGCCGCTGCCGGACGCACCCCCGACCCCGCGCACATCGAGGCCCTCAACACGGTCCTGGCGCAGGACGCCCCGATCCGGCTGACGGCCGACCTCGCCGTCACGCCCCCCGCGACGGCGGTCGCCGCACTCACCCGGGTCGCCCGCCAGGCCGCCGAGCACCTGGCCGGCCCGACGGCGGGTCGGCTGCGCACCTGTGACGACCACGACTGCGGCATGCTCTTCGACGACGTCACCGGCCGACGGCGGTGGTGCTCGGCCGCGATCTGCGGCGTCCGCCACCGGGTGCGCGCCCACCGGAGCCGGGCCGCCACCGCCGACTGACGGTCAGGGGTCGACGGCCAGGATCTTCTCCACCCACCACGCGTTCTCGAGCAGTCGCGGGCTCACGAGCGCCGAGCCGATCTGCTGGTCACTTCCGGGAACCTGCTCGTGCTTGGGCGACGACTGCGGGGCCGGTACGAGATCAGGACCGGGCTCCCCACGTCGCCACCATCGACCGAAGGTCACCGCCGTCTCGCGCAAGAAGATGTCCTCGTAGCGCTCGATCATCTCGAGCAGGTCGGCGAACTGCGCCCACGGCCGTCCCGGCTCCTGTTCCTTGATCAGTTCCACCGCCACTGCGCGCAGGTCCGGCTCGGGGGGAGAATCGGTCTGGAAGATCATCGGGCCCTGGAGCGCAGCTCGGACGAAGGGCAGCCCGTAGGCCGCAGCCACGAACTCCGCGCTCGCGAAGACCGGCCATCGCGGCGTCGCCTCCCACGACCTCCCCACGGTGCACGCCTGTTCGAGGATCTCGGTCAGCGCCTCGCTGGAGACGAGGGTCCAGTAGTCCCCTCCGTGCCGAGCGATCCCGGTGAGGACGGTCTTGCTGAAGGAGAACCGCGTCCTCCGGATCGTCGGCTCGCCGGTCAGAAGACGGCCGAAGTCGGCGGCCCCCTGGCGACGCTCGGCGAACCGAGGGTCCTCGGGGTCGTCCGCGGTACCGGTGCGGCCGACCCGTCCGACGAACACCTTGCGGCCGAGCTCCTCGCGGTACCAGGAGAGCGGGTCGAGGCGGACGCCTCCGCCGTCGCCGAGCACCAGCAGCCCGCTGTCGCATCGAGCGCTCGCGACCATCCCGTCCCCGCACGCGATCCCGACGTGGCTCCAGTAGGTGCCGTTCATCGTCGACACGAACTGTTCGAGCGCGTCATCGGATGCTGCCAGGATGAAGACGAGGTCGCCGGGGCGGATGTCGTCCTCGGGCATTTCGTCGAACTCCAGCAGCACCTCGGCAGGATTCCACGGACTCGTCACCGGGAACATCGGCCACCGACCCGGACGATTGCGGTGTCGGACGAGCCGACCGTCAGGCGGAACCCGGAGCGGGGACGTCCCCTCGGCCGCCGTCCCCGTCGAGCAGGACCCCGTCGATGAGCGCGGCCGCCGCGCGCCGTGTCCGTTCCCCGGTCGTCTCCGCCGTGACCCGGTCGGCGGCGAGGAATCCGTCGGCGTCCAGCGTCGCGTATCCGTGCGCGAGCACCACGACCTGCTCCACCAGCCGCAGTGCGCCGTCGGTCCCGGCGAGCTCCGTCGCCGGGTCGATGAGCTGCTCCATCACGGCACGCCCGGCCCGGGCCAGGTCCTCGTCGCGCAGTGCCCGGAGGGCCGGCGCGAAGATCACGTCGAACCCGACGCGCCGGGCGCGCACCACCTCGGTGTAGGCCCCGGCCGCCGCGACGAGGCGATCAGACGCCGCCGGCCCGGCCCGGCCGACCGCCCGGGCGATGCCGGCGCCGAGCTCGTCGGCCGCGCGGGTGACGACGGCGGCGAGGAGCCGGTCCCGGTCGGCGAAGTGCCGGTACGGCGCGGCGGTGCTCACCCCGATCCGCCGGGCGATCTCCGCGACCGAGAACCCCGTCACGCCGGTCTCCGCGAGCTGGGCCAGGCCCGCGTCCACGAGCGACGCCGCCAGGTCGCCGTGGTGGTAGCGCCCCCGCCGCGCGGGACCACCCGAGACGTCGGCCATCGTCACCCCCTCTGATGTGAGAGGGCTGTTACTCTAGCTGTAATAGCCCTATCACTTTGGAGGCACGCCATGGATCCGATCGCCGGAACCGTCGTCGCGGTCACGGGAGCGGGAGGCGGGATCGGGGAGGCGAGCGCCCGGCTGCTCGCCCGGCGGGGCGCGCGGCTCGTGCTCGGCGGCCGCCGGACCGACCGACTGGACGAAGTCGCCGCCGCGATCAGTGACGAGGGCGGCGAGGCTGCGGTGACGTCGTGCGACGTGACGCGTCGCGAGGACCTCCACGCGCTCGTGGGGCTCGCGGTCGAACGCTTCGGCCGGCTCGACGTGCTGATCAACAACGCCGGGATGGGCCTGGTCGCGCCGATCGACGACCTCGCCGTCGACGACTGGGACGTCATGGTCGACGTCAATCTGCGCGGGGTGCTGCACGGCATCGCGGCCGCGCTGCCGGTCTTCCGGGCGCAGGGCAGCGGACACCTCGTGGCCGTGGTCTCCACCGCGGGGCTGCGGATCGCCCCCGGCCAGGCGGTCTACGCCGCCACCAAGAACGCCGTGCGCACGCTGTGCGAGGGGCTGCGCCAGGAGGCGGGGCCGCACCTGCGCGTCACCGAGGTCTCCCCCGGCGTCACCGACACGGCGTTCATCGCCGGCACCGGAGACGCGGATGCCGACGTCCTGGCGCACTACCGGTCCATCGCGATGCCGCCCGAGGCCGTCGCCCGCGCCATCGCGCACGCGCTCGAGCAACCGGCCGGGGTCGACGTCGGGAGCATCGTCGTCCGGCCGACCGCGCAGGGTTGATCGCTCGCTACGCTGGGCGAGAACGCGAGGAGGGCGGGGTGGCCGAGGGGTTCCTGGAGGCCGGCATCGACTTCGAGCGGGCCAACGCCGCCCGCATCTACGACTACATCCTCGGCGGGTCCCACAACTTCGCCGTCGACCGCGAGCAGGCGGCCCGCACCATGGCCGCCTACCCCGACATCGCCCGCTCCGCGCGGGCCAACCGCGCATTCCTCGGGTCGGTCGTGCGCTGGTGCCTCGCGCGGGGCGTCGACCAGTTCCTCGACCTCGGCTCGGGTGTCCCGACCGTGGGCAACGTCCACGAGATCGCCCTCGCCGTCGACCCCGACGCCCGCGTCGCCTACGTCGACTTCGAGCCGGTCGCGGTCGCGCACGCGCAGGAGATCACCGCGGACCTCCCGGGGGTCAGCGTGACCCGCGCCGACGTCCGCGACCCCGATTCGGTGCTCGGGGCGCCGGGGGTCGCCGACCTGCTCGACCTCGACCGACCCGTCGGACTGCTCATGGTCGCGGTGCTGCACTTCGTGTCCGAGGACCCGGTGGGGCTCGTCGCCCGGTACCGGGACGCCCTGGCCCCGGGCAGCGTCGTCGCGATGAGCCACAACAGCGACGACCACGACGACCCGCACCTCGCCGCGGCCCTGCACGGTGTCGCCGAGGCGATGCGCGGGAGCGCGACGGAGCTGACCCTGCGCGACCGGGCGGCCCTCTCCGCCCTCGTCACGGGACTCCAGGTGGTGCCGCCCGGCCTCGTCGACGTCGTCGACTGGCCCGATCGGGGGTCGCGGCGCCGGTCGGGGTCTACGGAGCGGTCGGGATCGTCCCGGAATGACCGGATGGCGCCCGCAACCGCGTGCCGCTCCCCGACGGCTCACGGCGGATTCGCCCCGGGCGGCGCACCATGGGGGTCATGGGTGAGGACGCGGAGCGGACACCGGCCGAGCGACCGGGTCTCCGGGTCGGCCACGACGAGCGGGCGGCCGCACTCACGGCCCTGGACACGCACTTCGAGGCGGGCCGGCTGGACGTGAACGAGTACGGCGACCGCTCCGGCGTCGCCGGGACCGCGACCTACCGGCACGAGCTCGAGGCGCTGTTCACCGACCTGCCGGCCCCGCACCCCGGGTTCAGTCCCGAGTCCGGGCCGTCGACGTCACCCGAGCGGGCCGTCGACCACCGGCCGGCACGTCACCGCCCGCCGGTGGCCGCGCTGCTGCCGATCCTGCTCGCCGTGGGCCTGGTGCTCCTCGTCGTCGTCGGGGGCCAGCCGGCCGGGTTCGTGCTCTTCCCGATGGTCTTCCTGCTCGCCGGGCGCTTCGGTCACCACCGACGGTTCTGACGACCGCGGCGCTAGGGTCCTCCGGGCCGCACCGGGGCGGCCCCGACGACGGGAGGCCGCCATGAGCCACGACGTCCGCACGGTGATCGACGGGATGTCGTTCACCGAGTGCCCGCGGTGGCACGAGGACCGCCTCTGGTTCGTCGACTTCTACACCCACCGCGTGCACTCGGTCACCGAGGACGGCGCGGACCTGCGCACCGAGGCCGAGGTGCCCCAGCAGCCCTCCGGGCTGGGCTGGCTGCCCGACGGCCGGATGCTCGTGGTCTCCCAGCTCGACCGGCGGATCCTGCGGCGGGAGCCGGACGGCTCGCTCGAGACCCACGCCGACCTCTCCGACGTCGTGGCGGCGCAGCTCAACGACATGGTCGTCGACGCCGAGGGCAGGGCCTGGGTGGGCAACTTCGGCTTCGACATCATGGGCGGCGCCCCGGTCGCCCCGACCACCCTGCACCGCGTCGACCCCGACGGCGGCGTGCACCTCGCCGTGAGCGACCTGTGGTTCCCCAACGGCAGCGTCGTGACCTCCGACGGCCGGACGCTGCTGGTCGACGAGACCCTCGGCAATCGCATCTCGGCGTTCGACATCGCCGACGACGGCGGGCTGGGCCGGCGCCGGACGTGGGCCTCGTTCGGCGCACTGCCCTCCGAGAGCGATCAGGAGAAGGCGCTCGCCGAGCTGTCGGTCGGCCCCGACGGCAACGCCCTCGACGCCGAGGGTGCGTTGTGGATCGCCGACGCCCTCGGCGGGCGGGCGCTCCGCGTGCGCGAGGGCGGGGAGATCGTCGACGAGATCTCCCCCGGCACCGGCGTGTTCGCCTGCGGCCTCGGCGGCGCCGACGGGCGCACCCTGTACCTCTGCGCGGCGCCCGACTTCCTGGCCCACAACCGTCGTCCGGCCCGCGAGGCCGCGATCCTCGCGACGACTGTCGAGGTGCCCGCCGCCTGAGGGCACGCACGACGACGCGGCGGCCCGGGTGGGGGTCCCGGAGCCGGCCGCGTCACCTCCCGTCGGTCAGTCCTGCGCGTCGACGACCCGCGCCGTCCACAGCGCCCGACCGGCGAGCAGCCCGAACACCAGCCACACCCCGAGCGTCGCGACGAAGCCCATCTCCCCGAGCCCGTGGCCCGCCGTGATCAGCACGGAGCCGGCCACCGGCAGGACCACGGTCCACCAGGCCAGTACCCGGACCCGGGCCAGACTGGCCGCGAGCAGCACCGGGCCGAGCGAGAAGCCGATCATCATCGGGATCATCCAGCCCGCCGTCAGAGCGGGCATCGCCTCGGCCTTCTCGCCGATCGCCATGGCCGCGTCGGGGCCGAGCGCCGCCGACGTCTGGGCGGCGAACCAGTCCTCGACGACCGCGCCGGAGAGGTTGGCGAAGCCGAGGAAGCCCAGCGCGCCACCGACGACCGCCAGGACCCGACCCCGCCCCGAGGCGAGCGCGAGGCCCCCGAGCAGCAGTCCGACGGCCAGGGAGAGGAAGCCGTGTGCAGGACCGTCGCCGCGACGTCGGCGCCCGCCGGGTCGGCGCCGTAGGCGACGTACATGCCGCGCGGCTCGGGCTCGGTCGAGTGCGGGTCGAACACCGTGCTGATCCCGGCCAGCGCGGCGCCGAACGGCAGCATGATCGCCGCGCCCCGGCCGGCGAGGGTGTACACCCGGCCCGGAGGTGCCGCCTCGGAGCGGGACGGGGCGGACTCGGCCACGGCCGACCGCTGGTGCCGGGGGCCGGGGGCCGGGGACGGTCGGGTCGGAAGAGGACGGGGAGGGGGTGGTGACGGTCATGGGACTCACGCTCCGGTTCTCGGTCACATCGACCCGCCCAGCGTCGCGCCCGCCGTCACCGGCGTCCGTCCCCGTCGCGACGGTGGAAATGTCACCATCGCGACAGTTCGTCCCGACGGGGCCGTCCGCGACGCGGGGGCGTCCGCCCGGGTGATCGCCGACTAGGTCTCGCGCCGTGGAACTGCTCGCGGGCATGTCGGCCGAGGACCGGCGCCAGGTGCCCGCGAGTGGACGCCGCCGCCGGTTCGCGGCGCGGGAGGTGGTGTTCCACGAGGGTGACCCGGCGGACACGTTCCTGCTGGTCGACGTCGGGCGGATGGCGGTGCGGGCCGCGACGCCGCTCGGCGACACGGTCACGTTCGCCGTCGTCGGGCCGGGTGAGGTGGTCGG
>JAVXWR010000016.1:0-5260 GCA_032230725.1 Actinomycetota bacterium | reverse complement strand
GTCCGGCGGCGACGCCAAGGTGCTCGCCGGCGGGCAGTCCCTCGTCCCGGTCCTCGCGATGCGCCTCGGCCGGCCGGGGACGCTCGTCGACATCGCGTCGCTGCCCGAGCTCGGCCGCTTTGACCGGCGCGGGGACGAGCTGTGCGTCGGCGCCGCGGTGCGCCAGCGCCGTGTCGAGCGCGACCCGCTGACCGCGGCCGTGCCCCTGATCGGGCGGGCGATGCCGTTCGTCGGGCACCGCGAGCTGCGCAGCCGCGGCACCGTCTGCGGGAGCCTCGTCCACGCCGACCCCGCCGCGGAGCTGCCGGCCGTCGCGGCCTGCCTCGGCGCGGTCGTCGAGGTCACCGGGCCCCGCGGCGACCGCGAGGTGCCCGCCGCGGAGTTCGTCACGGGTGCGATGACGACGGCCGTGGCCGCCGACGAGCTCGTCACCGGCGTCCGGTTCCCGACGGCGGGCGCGGGCGAGGGCTTCGGGTTCGCCGAGATCGCGCGCCGTCACGGGGACTTCGCGCTCGCCGGGGTCGCGGTGCGGGTCCGGACCGTGTCGGGCGAGCTGTACGACGCCACCCTGGCCGCGTTCGGCGTCTCCGACCGACCCGTCGTCCGGGACGTCACGGACCTGCTGACACGCGCGGTCACCGAGGCCGACCTCCGCCCCGCCACCGACGCACTGGCCCGCGAGGTCGTCGACACCGGGGGCGACGCCCACGCCTCGACCGCCTACCGCGCCCGCCTGCTCGGGGTGCTCGCCGCCCGCGAGCTCGCCCGCGCCCACTCCGAGGCCGTCGCGTGAGCGGCGCCGACGACGTCCGCGTCGCCGCCGACGCCACGCTCGACGTCACCCTCACCGTCAACGGCCGCGCGACCACGCTCGCCGTCGCGCCGCGCACGACCCTCTCCGACGTGCTGCGCGACCGCCTCGGCCTCACCGGCACCCATGTCGGCTGCGAGCACGGCGTGTGCGGGATGTGCACGATCCTCGTCGACGGCGAGGCGGCGCGGGCGTGCCTGCTGTTCGCGGTGCAGTGCGAGGGCGCGGAGATCACGACGGTGGAGGGGCTCGGCGGCGCGGGCGACCAGCACCCGCTGCAGGAGGCGTTCTCCCACCACCACGCCCTGCAGTGCGGGTTCTGCACGCCCGGGATGCTGATGTCGGGGTACGACCTGCTCGCCGGCGGGACCTACGACGAGGCGACGCTGGCCGAGGACATGTCCGGCGTCCTGTGCCGCTGCACCGGCTACCGCGGCATCCTGGCCGCCGTCGCCGACGTCGCGTCGTCGTGTCCGGACGGCGTCCCGGCGCCACGGGCCGCGGTCCCCGCGGCCCTCGTCGGGCGCACGTCGGGCCCCGCCGCGGGTTCCCCGGTGGTCGACGAGCCCGAGGCCGGGGCGGACCCCGTCGAGATCACGATCCCCTCGGGGCCGCCGACGGTGACCGTCGACGTCGCGTCGACGCTGGGGTCCGGCGTCGAGGACGTGTGGGCGGTGCTCGCCGACTTCGAGCGCCTCGCGGCGTGCCTGCCCGGTGCCGAGATGACCGCCGACCTCGGCGACGACCGCTACCGGGGCGCGGCGAAGGTCGCCCTCGGTCCGGTGTCGCTGGCCTTCGAGGGGGTCGCGCACGTCGTCGAGCACGACCCCGACGCGCACGTCATGCGTGTGCTGGCCCAGGGCGCCGATCGCGGCGGCTCGAGCACCCGCGCGGTGATCCGGCTGGCGGCCGAGGCGCTCCCCGAGGGTGGGACGGCACTGCGAGCGGGCGCGGACGTGCACCTGTCCGGGCGGATCGCGCAGTTCGGGCGGGCGCTGGCCGGCGACGTGTCCCGGCGGCTGTTCGAGCAGTTCGCGGCCGCGGTCGACACTGCCGCGCGCACCGGCGAGGCCCCCGACCCGACGTCGGGTCCGAGCCCGCTCCGGCTCGTGCTCGACGCCGTGCGGGCCCGGCTGCGGGCGCTGCTGCGGCGCGTCGGTGCGCTTCGCGCTCGTGAGCACTAGTGCGTGCCATGACACGGATCAAGGGGAGCACGCCGACAGGGCTCACGAGCCGAAGGCACCGGCCATAAAGGCGGCCATGGCCTCGCGGTGGCGCTGGTCGGCGGCCGCGTCGTGGGTGGGGTTGTCGGGGACGGCGAACCCGTGCGCGGCGGGGTAGGTCTCGATGCTGCCCCGGACGCCGGCCGCGTCGAACGCCTCGCGGAGCCGGTCGTGCTGGTCGGCGTCGAAGCTGGCGTCGTCGCTGGCGGCGGCGACGTACACCGCGGCCTGCATCCGCGCCACGAGCAGGTGCGGGCTGTCCGGGTCGTCGGCCGCGGCGAGGTTCCCGCCGTGGAAGGTCGCGACGGCCGCGACACGCTCGGGGTGGTGGCCGGCGGCCCGGAAGGCCATGCCGCCGCCGAAGCAGTAGCCCACGGTGGCGGCCCGTCCGTCGACGACCTCCTCGCGGGCGAGGAGTGCGGCGAGGTAGGCACCGGCGTCGGCGACGATCCGGTCCGGCGTCAGGGTCCGGGCCAGGGCGCCGAGACGGGCGAACTCCTCGGGGTCGCCGAAGAGCGTCGTGGTGTCGAACGGTTCGTAGGGGGTCCGGTAGTAGATGTCGGGCAGCAGGACGGCGTAGCCCTGCTCGGCCACCCGGTCGGCCATCGCGGCGAAGGTCTCCCGCACCCCGCCGGCGTCGGGGTAGTAGAGGACGCCGGGTCGTGGTCCGTCCCGGTCGGCGACGTGCAGGGTGGCGCGGCACCTGCCGTCGGGGGTCTCGACGAGGACCTCGGTCCGTGGCATGGGTTGCTCCTCCGCGTGACTCCGCCGTCGACGACGCTCCGGGCGATCATCGACCAGCGACGGTCCTGGCGGAGGTCGATATCGCTCTCGGCGGACGGAGGCCGGCCGCGGGAACGCGTGCTAGGGCGCGACGAGGTCGGTGTCCCGCGCGTCGGTGATGGCCATGTGGCCGGGGGCGTGGCAGATGGCCAGGGGTGGCCGGCTGGCCATGACCGCCGCCTGCGGGGTGACGCCGCAGGCCCAGAACACCGGCACCTCGCCGTCCCGGATGTCCACGGCGTCGCCGAAGTCGGGGCGGTCGAGGTCGGTGATGCCGAGGGCGGCCGGGTCGCCGACATGGACGGGCGCCCCGTGGACAGCGGGATAGCGGGCGGTCACGCGCACGGCGGTGGCGACGAGCTCCGGCGCGACGGGGCGCATCGAGACCACGAGGGGTCCGCCCAGTGAGCCGGCGCGGCGGCACGCGACCGTGGTCCGGTACATGGGCACGTTGCGCTGCTGCTCGATGTGGCGGACGGGCACACCGGCGGCGAGGAGCGCGTCCTCGAAGGTGAACGAGCACCCGATCAGGAAGGCGACGAGGTCGTCGCGCCACTCGGCCCGCACGTCGCCGACCTCCCCCGTGGCCTCGCCGTCGACGCAGACGCGGTAGGCGGGCAGGTCGGTGCGCAGGTCTCCCGCGAACATCGGGGTGGCGGTGGCGCCCGGTTCGGTGACGTCGAGGACGGGGCAGGCCTTCGGGTTGCGCTGGGAGAACAGGAGCACCTCGTACGCGTGGTCCCGGGGTACGGCGATGAGGTTGGCCTGCGTGCGGCCGGCGCACCAGCCTGCCGTCGGGGTGCGCAGGCCGTCGCGGAACAGGGCGCGCGCCTCGCCGGGGGTGCGGCCACCGGGATCGTCCACGGCGTCTCCTCGTCATCGGGCCGGAAGGCGGGCCGACGTAGTATCGCCGAATCGTTCAACGATTTCTAGGTGCTGGCCGAGTGGACACCGAGGGCTGCAGCGGCAACCCTGCGGGTCCACTCGGCCCTCGCGCGCCGCGACGGCCGCACGCGTTGCGGCCTGCTCGGGCGCGCAGCGTGACCAGGAGGTCGCAACCACTTTCGGAGAACCGGGTCCTCGGGACTCGGTTTCCTGGTGGGGTTGCTGGGGTGTCTGCGCTCCTCAGGGCGTCGCGCCGACATGGCCCGACAGGCTCTGTGGCGACCGACCGTGCTCACGAGCACGCAGCGCACCGAGCGACGCCGTCGGTCCCGCCGTGCTCGGCGTCGGGAGGAACGGTGAGATCAGAACCCGCTCGTGGTCTCGGCTACGGGCTGACCGACCGGGAGCGCGACGTCGTCACCCTGGTCCTGCAGGGGGTCGACACCGCCGACATCGCGCGGTCCCTGCACCTGTCGGCCTGCACCGTGCAGGACCACCTCAAGAAGGTGTTCGCCAAGGTCGGGGTTGCAGCAGGCGCGAGCTGATCGCCCGCATCGTCAACGACCTCTACGCACCGCGCATCGAGGGCTCCCTCGCCCCGTCGGGATGGTCCGCCCCGACGGCGTGAGGGTCAGCCTCCCTTGTGGATGTCGACGGTGACGTTCATGCCGGGGATGAGGTCGACGCCGTGGCTGTCGTCGATCGCGACGCGCACCGGGATCACCTGCGTGACCTTCTGGAAGTTCCCGCCCGAGTTCGACTGCGGGAACGGTGAGAACACCGCCGCGGCCCCGCCCTGGATCTCCTCGACGGTGCCGCGGAAGCTGCGGCCCGGGTAGGCGTCCACGGTGACGTCGACCGGTCGGCCGACCTGCACGTCGTCGATGTCGGTCTCGTCCACGCGGGCGGTGACGTACACGCTGGCCGGGTCGTAGGCGACGGCCAGCTGCGCGCCCGCCGTCACGTACGCCCCGTCGGTGGTGCTCGAGTTCGCGATCGTGCCCGCCGCGGGCGCCCGGATCGCCAGCTGCGGCGCCACGTAGGCACCCTGGAGCTGGACGCGGCCGACCACCTGGTCGCGGTGCATCACCAGGCCGGTCGTGCCCTGCCACCCGACGAGCGTGCCGCTCGCGGGCGCCACGATCGGTTCCTGCGTCCCGTCGATCTGGGCGTTGTCGGTGGAGACGTACCGGCTCGCGTCCAGGACGTACCAGAGCGTGAACCCCACCGCGGCCACCAGGGCGAGGACGCCGATGACGATCAGCGCGATCTTCGTCGAGCGCCTCATCGACCGGCGCTCGGGCGCGACGACGGGCGTGGGCTCGGTGTCCGGCTCCGGCGCGGTCCCGGTGGTCCCGGTCCCGGTGGCCTCATCGGTCGTGGTCACGAGGACCCGCCGACCGCGACCTGCTGGCCCTCGGCGAGCCCGCTGGTGATCTCGGTCCGGTCGGGCCCGGCCAGGCCCGTGGTCACCGGGGTGGGCACCTGCCGGCCGTCCGGGGTCACGACGGTGACCGTGGTGGCGTTCCCCTGCCGGTGCAGCGCCCGGTTCGGAACG
>JAVXWR010000014.1:0-3488 GCA_032230725.1 Actinomycetota bacterium | reverse complement strand
CAGCGGCTCACCGACTCCGTCGAGACCGCCCTTCGGCTGGCCGACGGGCTGGTCGTGCTCGACTTCGTCGACCTGGCCGCCTCCGACCCCGGCCGCGAGCGCCGTTTCTCCGAGCGGATGGCCTGCCCGAACGGGCACCCGGTCTCGCTCGACGACCTGGAGCCGAGGACGTTCTCGTTCAACTCCCCGTACGGCGCCTGCCAGACCTGTTCCGGGCTCGGCGTGCGGAAAGAGGTCGACCCCGAGCTGGTGGTCCCGGACGACGAGCTGAGCCTGGCCGACGGCGCCATCGCGCCGTGGGCCGGCGGGCAGTCGGCGGAGTACTTCGGGCGACTGCTGCGGGCACTGTCCGAGTCCATCGGCTTCCGGATGGATGCCCCGTGGCGGAGCCTCCCGGCCAAGGCGCAGAAGGCGGTGCTGCACGGGTCCAACGACCAGGTCCACGTGCGCTACCACAACCGGTACGGCCGGGAACGCTCCTACTACGCCGCGTTCGAGGGTGTGGTGCCGTTCCTCGAGCGGCGGATGGAGCAGACCGAGTCGGAGTCGATGCGGGAGCGCTACGAGGGCTACATGCGCGAGGTGCCCTGCCCGGCCTGCAAGGGGGCACGGCTGCGCCCGGAGGTGCTCGCGGTCACGCTGCGGCACCACGAGCAGGGCGACCGGTCGATCGCCGAGGTCTGTGCCATGTCGGTGGCGGACTGCTCGCACTTCCTGAGCGACATGGAGCTGGACCACCGGCAGTCGATGATCGCCGGGCGGGTGCTCAAGGAGGTGCAGGCGCGGCTGGGTTTCCTGCTCGACGTCGGGCTGGACTACCTGTCGCTGGACCGCGCGGCCGGCACCCTGTCCGGTGGCGAGGCACAGCGCATCCGGCTGGCGACCCAGATCGGGTCCGGCCTTGTCGGCGTGCTGTACGTGCTCGACGAGCCGTCCATCGGGCTGCACCAGCGGGACAACCGCCGGCTGATCGAGACGCTGGTCCGCCTGCGCGATCTGGGCAACACGCTGATCGTCGTCGAACACGACGAGGACACCATCCGCACCGCCGACTGGATCGTCGACATCGGACCCGGGGCGGGCGAGCACGGCGGCGAGGTCGTGCATTCCGGCCTCTGGAGCGACCTGCTGCGCAACGAGGAGTCGATCACCGGCGCCTACCTGGCCGGCCGCCGTTCGATCCCCGTCCCCGACATCCGACGCCGGCCCACGCCGGGTCGCGAGCTCACGGTCGTCGCGGCCCGGGAGCACAACCTGCGCGACGTCACGGTGGCGTTCCCCCTCGGCTGCCTCGTCGCCGTCACCGGTGTCTCCGGCAGCGGCAAGTCGACGCTGGTCAACGACATCCTGTACGCCGTTCTCGCGCGTGAGCTCAACGGTGCGCGACTCGTGCCGGGGCGGCATCGCACCGTCAAGGGGCTCGCCCAGGTCGACAAGGTCGTCGGTGTCGACCAGTCACCGATCGGTCGCACCCCGCGGTCCAACCCGGCCACCTACACCGGTGTCTTCGACCGGATCCGCACCCTGTTCGCCGAGACGACCGAGGCCAAGGTCCGCGGCTACCTGCCGGGCAGGTTCTCGTTCAACGTCAAGGGCGGCCGGTGCGAGGCGTGCTCCGGTGACGGCACGATCAAGATCGAGATGAACTTCCTGCCGGACGTCTATGTCCCGTGCGAGGTGTGTCACGGCGCGCGCTACAACCACGAGACGCTCGAGGTGCACTACAAGGGCAGGACGATCGCGGACGTCCTCGACATGCCGATCGAGGAGGCCGCCGAGTTCTTCGCCGCGGTCCCCGCCATCTCCCGGCACCTGACCACGCTCGTCGACGTCGGGCTCGGCTACGTCCGGCTGGGGCAGCCCGCACCGACGCTGTCGGGGGGCGAGGCGCAGCGGGTCAAGCTCGCGTCGGAACTCCAGCGCCGCTCGACCGGCCGCACCGTCTACATCCTCGACGAGCCCACCACCGGGCTGCACTTCGAGGACATCCGCAAACTCCTCGGCGTGCTCACCCGCCTGGTCGAGGCGGGCAACACGGTGATCGTCATCGAGCACAACCTCGACGTGATCAAGACCGCCGACTGGGTCGTCGACATGGGCCCCGAGGGCGGCAGGGGTGGCGGCACGGTCGTCGCGACCGGTTCGCCGGAGCAGGTGGCCGAGGTCGCCGAGTCGCACACCGGGGCGTTCCTGCGTGAGATCCTCGCCCGGCCCGCCCGCCGGGCGACCCGGCGCACCGCCGCCAAGCGGGCGCCCGCCCGCAAGCGCGCCTGACCGGGCGCCCGCCCGCAAGCGCGCCTGACCGGCCCGCTCAGATGTCGAGCAGCCGCTCGATCAACCGGTCGAGATCGGCGTCACTCGCCTCCTCGCCCGTCGGCACGATCGCATCGGTCTCGTCGAGGAACGCGAGCAGCACCGCGGCCGGAATCGCGAACGCGTAGGGGCGCACGTCGCCGCGCAGGCTCAACCGGACCCGCTCGCCGTCCGGGACGATGCGCACCATGCCGTCACCGGTCGGCGTCGTCGTCCCGTAGCGCAGGAAGTCGCGCAGCACCGCCCACTCGCCACGCGGCAACGCCGGGTGGTCCGGTTGCGCCGACAGCCGCAGCATCACCGCGAGCGGGTCGGTCGAGCGCCACACCATCTCGAGCGTCGTGGCGTGTCCGTGACCGGTCATCGTGGCGTCCTCCACGACGACTTTGGTGGAGATGCTGCCGTGCACGCTTCTCCTCGCGGTCACTGCTTGGCCCCGGTCCGGAACAGCCTGTCAGACCCGGCCCCGCCGTCCGGGGCCGGGGCTAGGGTTGCCAGCGTGGCAGACCCGGCGACCTACCGACCGGCGCCAGGCTCCATCCCGGACTCACCGGGGGTCTACCGATTCCGGGACGAGTCGGGCCGCGTCGTCTATGTCGGCAAGGCCAAGAGCCTGCGGTCGCGGCTGTCGTCGTACTTCCAGGACATCGCCAACCTCCATCCGCGGACCCAGACGATGGTGCGCACCGCCGCGTCGGTCGACTGGGTCGTCGTCGGCACCGAGGTCGAGGCGCTGCAGCTGGAGTACAGCTGGATCAAGGAGTACGACCCGCGGTTCAACGTCCGCTACCGCGACGACAAGTCCTACCCCTGGCTCGCCGTCACCCTCGACGAGGAGTTTCCGCGCGCGCAGGTGATGCGCGGCGCGAAGCGGCGGGGAGTGCGCTACTTCGGGCCCTACGCGCATGCGTGGGCGATCAGGGACACGCTCGACACCCTGCTCCGCGTCTTCCCGATGCGGACCTGCTCCAAGGGCGTCTTCGTCCGGGCAGGGCAGGTCGGACGGCCCTGCCTGCTCGGCT
Organism: Actinomycetota bacterium; assembly: GCA_032230725.1. GTDB lineage: Bacteria > Actinomycetota > Actinomycetes > Mycobacteriales > Pseudonocardiaceae > Actinomycetospora. The sequence continues at coordinate 153 of JAVXWR010000014.1, read as the reverse complement.
ACATCGGCAAGTGCAGCGCGCCCTGTGTGGGGCGGGTCAGCGAGGCGGAGCACCGGCAGATCGCACTCGACCTGGTCGAGTTCCTCTCGGGTCAGACGCAGCGGTTCGTCCGCCGCCTCGAGGAGGAGATGCGGGCCGCCGCCGCGGCGCAGG
>JAVXWR010000006.1:0-9529 GCA_032230725.1 Actinomycetota bacterium | reverse complement strand
GATGTCCGGGAACGCGATGTTGACGATGAACAGGTCGAGGCTCGACAGGAACGCCGCGGCCGAGGTGACCAGCAGAACGGCGCCGGGGCGGACGGTGCTCATGACGATCCTTTCGGGGTCTTCGGGTATCCGGACCGATCGGTCCCGCCCGGCCGTCCGGGACGAACGACTCGTTCGTGGCGTCTACGTGCACGAACGACTCGTTCGTCCGGCGGGGGCGGGGGCGGGGGCGGGGGCGGGGGCGGGGCGGAACGGGGCGAGGGCGGGAGGGAGGGCGGGTCAGGCGCCGACGAGCCGGCGGGCGAGGTCGACCGCGGCGTCGGCGGCGGGATCGAGACGGTCGTCGAGGCGGTCGCGGTAGGCCGCCTGCAGGTAGAGCCCGTCGACCAGCAGCCAGAGCTGCTCGACGAGCCGGTCGGGCTCGGCGACGTCGAGCCCGGTGACCCGGTCGGCGATCGCGGCGCGGGCCTGCACGAGCTGGTCGTGGGCCACCGCGCCGGGGCCACCGTCGTCGTCACCACCGTCCTCGGGGAACTCGGCGAGGTAGTTCCGGAACGCGCACCCGCGGAAGCCGGGAAGGCGCACCGTCGTGGCGACCTCGGCGACGAGCGCGACGAGCTGCTCGCGCGGGTCGTCGCCCGCCGCCTCGAGCGCGCGGGCCGAGGCCCGGGCCCGGCGCTCGCGGGCCCCCTCGAGGTAGGCGGCCACGAGGTCGGACTTCGCCGGGAAGTGCTGGTAGAGCAGGTTCTTCCCGGTCCCTGCCTCGGTGATGATGCGGTTCATCCCGACCGCGCGGACCCCGTTCTCGTAGAACAGCCGCGACGCGACGCCCAGGATCCGCTCGCGCGTGCCCGGTACCGGTGTGCGTGCCACCTGACCCACCTCCTCTCCGCCCACCATAGCGGACCGATCGGTCCCGCGCGCCGCGAGCTTGGCTCGTGGCGGTCGGCGAGCGAATGATGCTCGACGAGCGCGACGGCGGCACGTTCCCCGGGTTCGCCGGCCCGGACGGGAACACCTGAGCGGAACCGCTGCTCCCACACGCCGGAAGAGGCGAGGCGCGCGCGTGGGCTCGATACGCTTCGTGACAACAGCCGTAGCGCTGCGTGTCGATGTCAACGCTCGTGTTGTGTGATCTACATCTCACCTGTCCGGCTGGTACGTACCACTTTTCGCCCAACTCGCCGTCGCTCTGTGCGTCGGCCGGACCGGGGACGGCCCCTCGGTCACCCGTTTCCGGGCCGGTTCTCACGGAGGGTGCCGAGATCTCGGCGTGACCCGACCGTGATCCTTCCCGGTTCCGGTTCCGCGGTACAGCTGGTCACCCCTAGCCTGCGGGAGTCATCATCAGGATGCCGAACGATGTCGGGGTCGGGACGCGTCCGGGGATCAGCCGGTACTCCGGGCCGGCTGCCGGATCCGAAGGGAGATGACGTTCGTGGACGACCACGACGCTCCCGGCGCCCGCGCCGGCGCCGAGCTCGCCCCCCAGGCCCTGCGCCACCTCGTCGACGCCGTGCTCGAGGAGGCCGAAGACCTCGAGGATCGCCTGGACGCCTGCGACGCCTACGTCGTGCTGGTGTCCGACCCCGCGACCGGCGCCATCGACTCCTACGGGCCGTTCGACGGCACCTCGGCCCTGCTCGACGCCGCCCACCGGCGCCGCGGCCTCGACGAGGGCGACCTCACCGACGTCGTGGTGACCGTCGTGCGCCACCACCGGCCCGATCCGGCGGAGGGCGGACCGCAGGCGCTCGCGTCCTGACCTCAGCGGGGGACGTCTGGGCCCTCGAGTGGTCCCTCAGGGCGGCCTGATCGCCGGTTCCACAGCGCTGGGGGACCACTCGGCCGGGCACGCGCCGGGGGTGAGCGATCCGCCGTGCCCGGTGTGGCCGAACATCCTGACGGGGACCCGCAGCACGACGCCCGGGCCCGGGCCGGAACGGGGAGTGGATGTCTCGCGGACGAATCTGGATCGGGGCGGGGATCGTCGTGGCGGTGCTCGTCGTCCTCGGCGTGATCAGCGTCGTGGATCGGCCGGCAGCTCCCGGACCCACCGCCGCACCCACCGCGTCCGCCCCGGCGGACCCAATCGCGGCGGACCCAATCGCGGCGGACCCCGTCGCGGCGGCGCGGCTCGCCGTCCCGCGCCGGCAGCCCGACGATCCGCTCGCCCTCGGCCGGGTCGACGCGCCCGTCGTCGTCGCCGAGTGGGGCGACTTCCAGTGCCCCTTCTGCCGGTTGTTCGCGACGAACACCGAGCCCGCCCTGCTCACGCGCTACGTCGAGACGGGGCGGGTGCGCCTCGAATGGCACGACTACGCCTACCTCGGCCCCGAGTCCGTGCTCGGCGCCCGAGCGGCGCGGGCCGCCGGACGTCAGGGGAAGTTCTGGCCGTTCCACGACGTGCTCTACCGCGAGCAGCCGCGGGAGAACAGCGGCGCGGTGACCGAGGCCTCGCTGAGCGCCCAGGCCCAGCGGCTCGGGCTCGACGTGACCCGCTTCCGGGCCGACCTCGCCGATCCGGCGATCGCCCGCGCCGTCGACGACGATCAGGCCGCCGGGACGCGGATCGGCGTGACCGGGGTGCCGAGCTTCGTCATCGCCGGAGACGAAGCGCAGCGGAGCTCGACCATCGGGACTGCCCAGCTGATCTTCGGGGCGCAGCCGACGGCGACGTTCGAGCAGGCGATCGACGCCGCGCTCGCCCGCGCCCGCTGACGGCCGCGTCGTGCCCGACGTCGGCTACCTCGCCGCCTTCGCGGGCGGGGTGCTCGCGCTGCTGAGCCCGTGCAGTGCGCTGCTGCTGCCCTCGTTCCTCGCCTACGCGGTGGCGAGCCGGACCGGGCTCGTGGGGCGCACCGCGCTGTTCGGGCTCGGACTGGCGGCGATGCTCGTCCCGCTCGGGGCCGGGGCGGGCGCTCTCGCGGGGCTCGTGACGACGCACCGCGAGCTGCTCATCGCCGTCGTCGGCTGGGTCGTCGTCGCCCTCGGCGTCGTGCAGATCCTGGGGGGCGGGTGGAGCCTGCGCCCCGCCGCGCGGGTGCAGCAGCACCTGGCGGCGCGCGGCACCGCGGTCTCGACGATCGGACTCGGCGCCGCCTACGGGCTCGCCGGCTTCTGCTCGGGGCCCGTCCTTGGCGCGGTCCTGACCGTGGCGGCCGCAGGCGGCCAGGCGGTGCGCGGCGCGGCGCTGCTCGCGGTGTACGCGGTAGGGATGACGGTGCCGCTGTTCCTGCTCGCCCTGCTCTGGACGCGCTTCGACCTCGGGCGGCGCCGCTGGCTGCGCGGGCGCGAGTTCCGGCTCGGCCCACTGCGCCTGCACACCACCTCGACGATCTCCGGTCTGCTCTTCGTGGGGGTCGGCCTGCTGTTCCTGCTCGCCGACGGGACCGCCGGGCTGCTCGGCGCGGACCCGGGGGTCGCGCAGGCCGGCGAGGACGCGGCGGTGCGGATCGGCGCGGCCGTGCCCGACGTCGTGCTCCTCGGGGTCGCCGTGCTCGTGGTGGTCGCGGTGGCGGCCTGGCAGCTGCGCCGACACGCCGGCGGACGCCGCTGATCGTCCCTCGAACGATGACGAGTCGATCACCGAATTCGCAACGATCCGATCACCGCGGTTTGCCGAAAATCACTCGGTATGGGGTGCGTGGTGTCCGGGGAACCGATCCGTAGAACAGATTTCCCGACGCGAGGAGCTGATCGGTCGTGACCGGCGAGGACCGCTGCACCCCCACCCGCGCCCGGCACTGGGCCGCGCGCCTCGGCGTCGCGAGCAGCGTCTGCGCGGCCACCCTGGCCCTCGGCCTGGGCACCGCGTCGGCCCAGCCGGCCGCGGCTCCGGCCCCGGCCACGACGCCGGGTACCCCGTGTGCCGCCACCGTGAAGGCGTGCATGGACCTGTCGAGCCGGCAGGCGTGGCTCACCGACGGCGCCGGCCACGTCGTGGCAGGTCCGTTCTCCGCACGCGGGGGGAAATCGGGCGCGCCGACGCCGGTCGGCACCTTCACCGTCGAGAAGAAGGTGAAGAACTACTGGAGCAAGGCCTTCGACGCCCCGATGCCCAATTCGGTGTTCTTCCAGCCGGGCATCGCGTTCCACGCCGACAACCCGAAGGTCGCGTCGAACGGCTGCGTCCACCTCACCCGTTCGACCTCGCAGCAGTTCTTCACCACGCTCCAGCCCGGCGACCCGGTGCAGATCGTCTCCTGAGCCGCGGCCTCACATCGTGTCGTGGCCGTACATGCGGCCCAGCGGGTCGTGGATGAACTCGACGCGGGTGCCGTCGGGGTCGGCGGTGTAGATGGAGGTGCCGGACTCGAGCATGTAGTCGGCGCCACGCTCGTCGAGCCGGGCCTTGATCTGGTGCCAGTGCTCCTCGGACACCGAGATGGCCAGGTGGTGCAGGCCGCCGAGCACCTCCTGGTAGGGCGACGGGTCGACGCCGGGCAGGTCGAAGAACGCCAGGTGGTTGCCGTTCCCGACGTCGAAGAAGAAGTGCGTCGACCCCGCCAGGTCGCGGTTCTCGAAGAGCACGGTGACGGGGAAGCCCGCGAGATTCTGGTACCACTCGACGGTCGTGCGCACGTCCGCGCAGATCAGGGCCGCGTGGTGGATCCCCTGGCCGGTGGAGCGCGGCCGGTTCTCGCGGGAGTAGAGGAACTCCGACCGGATGCGGTCGCGCTCCTCGGTGAGCCGGCGGCGCTCGTCCTCGCTGATGAGGCTCGACTTGTCGCCGCCCTCGTGCTCGTCGGCCCGGGTCGGATCCGGGGTGACGGTCGCTTCGGTGGTCATCACCGCTCCTGTTCCTCGTACGTGGTCGCGGACCGGCTCCCGGCCCGCGGGACGTCAGTCGCCGAGTCCCTCGTGCATCTCCCACACGAGGACCTCGGCGTCGCTCGTGGCGGTCAGGGTGGGACGGCCCGCGTCGCGCAGGCGCACGGCGTCGCCGGCCTCCAGCGGGTCGCGCTCGTCCCCGACGGTCAGCTCCGCGGTGCCGCGGGCGAGGTGGACGTGCAGGTACGGCGCCCCGGGCAGCGCGAGCGTGCGCCCGGCCGGCGGGCGGGCAACGTGCAGGGCCGCCGAGGCGACGCCGAGGCCGACGCCCGGCCCGTTCGCGTCGCGCGCCAGGCCCGAGGCCGCGACGACGAGCCCGCCGTCGGCGAGCGCCGCGGAGAGGTCGCGCTGCTCGTGGTCGGGGGCCGCGCCGGGCTCGTCGGGGACGAGCCAGCACTGCACCAGGTGCAGCTCGGGGGCGTCCCGGTCGTGCTCGGCGTGGCGTTCGGAGTGCTCGACCCCGCGGCCCGCGCTCATCCGCCCGACGGCGCCGGGCCGCAGCACGCCCGTGTGCCCCGCGGAGTCGGTGTGGGCCAGGGCCCCCGCCAGTACCCAGGTGACGATCTCGGTGTCGCGGTGGGTGTGGGTGTCGTAGCCCGCCCCCGGGGCGATGCGGTCCTCGTTGTGGGCCAGCAGCAGGCCGTGGTGGGTGTTGCCGGGCTCGTGGTGCGCCCCGAACGAGAACGCGTGCCGGGTCTCGATCCCGGACGCCGTCGTCCGCGGGCGGTCGGCGCCGCGGCGCACCTCGACGGTCGCTGTCGTCCCCGGCACGATCACCCCACGGCTTCGTTGAACGTTCACCTACTGGCAGTGAACGCCCAGCCTATCCCGCATGGCCGGGTTCGCGCGCCTACCAGATGTCGTCGACGTGGACGGTGACGTCGACCGGCTCCAGGCCGGTCACCTCGCGGACGCCGTGAGCGACGACGATGCGGATCCGCTCCCCGAGAGCCTGCAGGTCCTGCCCGTAGGCGGCCGCGAGCGTGATCTGCACGGCCGTGGAGCCGCCGCTGACCCCCGCCTCGACGTCGGGCACGACCTCGCCGTGGTCCCGGTGGCCGTCGGCGGCCAGGCGCCCGAGGGCCACCTCGACCCCGGGGACCTGCGAGGCGAGGTGCCGGGCGAGGGTGACGACGACGCGCGCCGCGACGCGCGTGTGACCGGTCGGCGAGTCGATCCGGCCGTAGTCCGGCTCGTCCGACGCCCCGCGCACCCGGGCCAGCGCCGCCTCGACCATGGCCGCGGAGGCCTGCGGCCGGTCGGCGGCGACCGCGCGCACCGGCGCCCACAACCGGTCGAACTCGGCGAGCGCGGCGCGACAGTAGGGGCAGGTGCGCTGGTGGGCGTCGAGGTCGCCCGCGCGCCCCTCGGCGACCTGCTCGACGAGGGGACCCGTGCGGCGTCCGCAGGGCAGCCGGATGTCGTGGGTCGGCGGGGTCGGACCCGTCATGCGGACCAGCTCCTCATGTCGGCGAGCAGGGTGGTGCGGGCGCGCGCCAGCCGTCCGCGCAGCGTGGCCTCGGAGACCTTGGTGACCGCGGCCGCCTGGGCGTAGCTCAGACCCTCGATCTGACAGAGCACGAACGGCACGCGCTGACTCTGGGGCAGTCGGGCGATCGCCTCCAGTCCGGCCCGCAGCTCCGCGCCCGCGAGGACCGCGCGTTCCGGGGCGGCGACCGGCGGCAGGTCGACCTCGGTCGGTTCCTCGCCGGCCAGCCGCCGTGTCCGGCGCTGGTGGTCGAGGCTGCGGTTGACGACGACGCGGTAGAGCCACGTGGTGAACGCCGAGGTCCCGGCGAAGCCCGAGAGCGCCGTCCAGAGCTGGATGACGACCTCCTGGGTGACGTCGTCCGCGTCCGCCGCGTCGCCGGTGATGCGCAGGGCGATGCGGTAGATGCGGTCGCGGTGGCGCCGGAGGAGCTCCTCGTAGGCGCCGCGCTCCCCCTCGCGCGCCTTCCGCACGAGCCACCGGTCGATCTGCGTGGCGCGGTCGTCCGGGGGCGTGCCGTCGTCCGGCGCGGCGGCACCGTCGGACGTCACGACCCGCCACTACCCCCGCCCCGGGCAGCGGAACCCGCTGGTGCCCGACCAGGTGGCGCTGAGAAAGTGCGGGGGTGAGCAGCGTCGCCGGCCCCCGCCACTCCGTCCTGCGCTTCCCGGCCGCGCCGATCACGCCCACCCCCGCGGACCAGCGGGCGGCGCTCCTGGCCGACCCCGCCTTCGGACGCGTGTTCTCCGACCACATGGCCGTCGCCTCGTGGAGCGCCGGTCGCGGCTGGCACGACGACGGGGTGCGCGGGCTCGAGTCGATGACGCTGCACCCGGCGGCGGCCGTGCTGCACTACGCCCAGGAGATCTTCGAGGGGCTCAAGGCCTACCGGCAGCCCGACGGGTCGGTGGCCCTGTTCCGTCCCGACCTCAACGCCGCGCGGTTCGCGCACTCCGCCCGCCGGCTCTCGCTGCCCGAACTACCGGCCGATGCGTTCCGCAGCGCGGTCACCGAGCTCGTGCGGGTGGACGCCGCCTGGGTGCCGGAGCCGCCTGCGACGCTCTACCTGCGCCCCTTCACCGTGGCGACGGAGGCGTTCCTCGGGGTGCGCGCGGCGGACGAGGCACGGTTCGCGGTGATCGCCTCGCCCGCCGGGTCCTACTTCTCCGGGCGCGAGGTCGGCGTGACCCTCTGGATCGACCCGGACCTCTCGCGCGCGGCCCCCGGCGGCACCGGCGACGCGAAGTGCGGCGGGAACTACGCGGCCGGGCTCGCGGCGCAGGGCGTGGCCCGCGCCCACGACTGCGACCAGGTGCTCTTCCTCGACGCGGTCGAGCACCGCTGGCTCGAGGAGTCCGGGACGATGAACGTGCTCCTCGTGACCGCGACCGGCGAGCTGGTCACCCCGCCGCTGGGCACGATCCTCGACGGCGTCACCCGCCGCAGCATCCTCGAGCTCGCCGGGGACCACGGGCTGGTGCCGGTCGAGCGCCCGGTGTCGGTCGACGAGCTGCGGGAGGGCGCGCGCAGCGGGACGATCACCGAGGTGTTCGCCGCGGGGACGGCGGCGGTCATCAGCCCGATCGTCCGCTTCCGCGAGCCGGCCGGGGAGTTCGCCGTGGGCGACGGGACGCCCGGCCCGCGGACGCTCGCGCTGCGCAGCGCGCTCGTCGACCTGCAGTTCGGCCGGGCCCCGGATCCGCGCGGCTGGCGGGTCCCGGTGGTGTGATCCGTCGAGGGGTACACCACGCAGCTCCGCCGCGCCGTCGTCGCCCACTACTTCCGCCGAGGGGTACACCACGCAGGTTCTCGACCGTCGCCGCCTGGCTCGTGTGCCCCTGATCAACGAGCGGCCGGCGTCGCCACTCGCCCCCTCCAGCGAAGGGCACACCACGCAGCCTCGCCACCCCGTCGACCTGCGCCATGTGCCCCTGATCGACGGGCGACGCGAGCAGGACCATCATCGTTAGGCCGGACAGCCGATCGTGTGACATCACTTGACGTAACGAAACTGCCGCCGAATGCGACACACGGTCACGAGCAACCGACCTCCCGGAGGCCGATCGTGACCATCACGCACTCGCCCGGCACCACGCACGACCTGCCCGCGCCCCGTCGGCCCGCCGACGACGCGCCGGAGGCCCGCGCCCTGGCCCGCCGGCTCGACGACGCCGCACGCGCCCCGCAGCGGGCCCCGCTCGCCGTCGTCGCCGCCCTCGCCGTCGTCGCCGGGACGGCCGTCGTGGCGGGACCGATCCTCGCCGTCCTCGTGGCACTGCTCGCCCTGCCCGTCCTCGCCGTCGTGCACCAGCGTGACCGCGCCCGCCGCACTGTCACCGCCGCCTACGCGCAGACCTCGTCGCGCCACGAGTGTCTCGTCGCGATGTGGGAGCGCCACCGGGTCGCGGCGACGGTCTGGGAGCCGGCCCTGTGGGAGATCGCGCCGCAGGGCGTGCACCACACGGTCGCGCGCCGCGTCGACGGACCACGGCACCTGCGCGCCGACGTCGCCCTCCCGACGCTGGCCGGGGCGCACCGCGACGTCGCGTTCCTCCCGGACCGGGTCGTGGTCCGGGAGGGCCGCGACCACCACGTGCTCGGCTACGACGAGCTCGAGGCCACGGCCACGGTCCGCGAGCGGGCCGAGGGCGGCCGGCTGGGCCGGCTGTCGCTGCGGGTCGCCGGCCGCGCGGTGACCTACGACCTCGCCTCGGTCGCCGTCGCGCACGAGCTCGCCGCCGCGCTGCGCACGATGGGCCCGCTCAGCGCGTCGTGACCGCCATCCCGTGGGCCTCGCCGACGCTGGCGCTGTAGAGCTCGCCGGCGTGGGTCGCGAGGCCCGCCGCGAGCCCGGCGTCGGCGGCCGTCGCGTCCCGCCAGCCGCGGTCGGCCAGCGCCGCCGCGAACGGCAGCGTCGCGTGGGTCAGCGCGTGCGTCGAGGTGTTCGGCACCGCGCCGGGCATGTTCGCCACGCAGTAGAACAGCGTGTCGTGCACCCGGAACGTCGGGTCGGAGTGGGTCGTCGGGTGCGAGTCGGCGAAGCAGCCGCCCTGGTCGATCGCAATGTCGACGAGCACCGAGCTCGACTTCATGCGCGCGACGAGCTCGTTGGTGACGAGCTTCGGGGCCTTGGCGCCGGGGATGAGCACGGCCCCGACGACGAGGTCGGCGTCGAGCACCGCGCGCTCGACGTTGTCGACGTTCGAG
>JAVXWR010000004.1:0-6070 GCA_032230725.1 Actinomycetota bacterium | reverse complement strand
AGCAGGGGTGCCGGACCGAACGGTCCGGACCACCCCCTCGGCGCGAGCGGCCCTCTCGCTCACCGAGAAGCAGCACGAGCGCCGTCGGTCCGGCCGGGGCGGGGGTCAGATGCCGACGAGACGGCGGGTGAGGTCGACGGCGGCGTCGCCGGCGGGGTCGAGACGGTCGTCGAGGCGGTCGCGGTAGGCCGCCTGCAGGAAGAGCCCGTCGACCAGCAGCCAGAGCTGCTCGACGAGCCGCTCGGGATCGGCGACGCCCAGGCGGGCGACTCGCCCGGCGATCGCGGTCCGGGTCTCGATGAGCTGCGCGCGGGCGACGGCCCCCGGCCCGCCGTCGTCACCGAGCCCGTCGTCCTCGGGGAACTCCGCGAGGTAGTTCCGGAACGCGCACCCGCGGAACCCCGGCCGCCCCACGATCGCCGCGACCTCGGCGACGAGCGCCACGAGCTGCTCGCGCGGGTCGTCGCCGGCCGCCTCGAGGGCGCGCTCCGCCGCCCGGGCCCGGCGCTCCCGGGCTCCCTCGAGGTAGGCGGCGACGAGGTCGGACTTCGCGGGGAAGTGCTGGTAGAGCAGGTTCTTCCCGGTGCCGGCCTCGGTGATGATCCGGTTCATCCCCACTGCGCGGACACCGTGGTCGTAGAACAGCTGCGACGCGACCCCCAGGATGCGCTCGCGCGTCCCGGGAACGGCGGTTCTCGCCACCGGCCCCACCTCCTCGCCGACCATCCTAGCGGACCGATCGGTCCACCAACACCGGGGGTCGACGTCCGTCGGCGGCGAGCACCTCGTGCACGCGGTGAGTGTGGGCCCCGAGGGCGAGGCGCTGGTCGGCAACTTCCCGGCTACAGCCGCTACCCGGCGGTCTGACGACGGTGTGACCGGGACCACATCCAGGGGGCGTCGACGGCGGCCGCCGCCGATCGACGCCCGGGTGTCCGCACCCGAACCCATCGAGGAGGCCCCCGTGGACTGGACCCTGGAAGTCGTCGTCCTGCCCGTCACCGATCTCGACCGCGCGATCGCCTTCTACCGCGACCAGGTCGGCTTCGTGCTCGACCACCGACGACCGACGAGCACATGGACGTCGCCCAGCTGACCCCGCGCGGCTCGGGTGCCTCGATCGTGATCGGGACGCTGCCGAGCCAGAACGAGATGGCCCCGGGCTCGATGCGTGGGCTGCAGCTCTGCGTCGCCGACGGACAGGCCGCCCGGGCGGAGCTCGCCGGGCGCGGCGTGGACGTCAGCGAGCTCATGGTGTTCGACGAGCGCGACGGCGGCACCTTCTTCGGCTTCGCCGACCCCGACGGCAACACCTGGGCGGTCCAGGAACTGCGGTCACGCGCGGACCGGCCGCTGATCCCGCGCGCCGGACGGGAGGACGCTCGGGCGTGGACCTCCTGACACGTATCGTGACTACGGCAGTCGCGCTGCGTGTTCATGTCAACACCGATCCGAGTGATCTGCATCTCACCTGACCGGCTGGTCCGTACCACTCCTCACCCCGCGTGCCGTCGCTCTGCGCAGCAACCGGGCCGTCGGGTGACACTCGGGTCACCCGATCCCGGGACCCCACTCACGGAGGGTGCCGAGATCTCGGTGTGACCAGACCGTGATCGTTCTCGGCAGCGGTTCCCGGGCACCGCCGGTCACCCCTAACCTGCCGGGTCATCATCAGGATGCCGAACGATGTCGGGGTCGGGACGCGTCCGGAAATCAGTCGGTCCTCCCGGCCGGCTGCCGGATCCGAAGGGGGATGACCCTCGTGCACGACCATGACGCGCCCGGCGCCCCCGCCGAGCTCGCCCCCCAGGCCCTGCACCACCTCGTCGACGCCGTGCTCGAGGACGCCGAGTACCTCGAGGACCGTCTGGACGCCTGTGACGCCTACGTCGTCCTGGTGTCCGATCCCGCGACGGGCGCGATCGACTCGTACGGCCCGTTCGACGGCACGTCGGCGCTGCTCGACGCCGCCCGCCGACGCCGCGGACTCGACGAGGGCGACCTCACCGACGTCGTGGTGACCGTCGTGCGCCACCACCGGCCGGACGCGGCCGAGGACGGACCGCAGGCGCTCGCCTCCTAGCGGCTTCCCGGCCCCCTGGCGCACCCGGGGCGCGACCACCGGGCGCCCGATCCGCCGGACACGGTGTGGCCGAACACCCCGGAGGGGACCCGCCGCACACGGCTCCGGGTCCGGGCCGGGAAACGGGGAGCGGATGTCTCGCGGGCGCATCTGGGTCGGCGCGGCCCTGGTCGTGGCGGTGCTCGTCGTCCTCGGCGTGATCAGCGTCGTGGACCGGCCGGGCCCGCCGGGCGCGGCCGCGGCGGCACCCACCGCATCCGCCCCCGCCGATCCGGTCACGGCCGCCCGGCTCGCGGTCCCGCGCCGGCAGCTCGACGACCCGCTCGCCCTCGGCCGGGTCGACGCCCCCGTCGTGGTCGCCGAGTGGGGCGACTTCCAGTGCCCCTTCTGCCGGTTGTTCGCGACGACCACCGAGCCCGCTCTGCTCACGCGCTACGTCGCGTCCGGCCGGGTCCGGCTCGAGTGGCACGACGACGCCTACCTCGGCCCGGAGTCGGTCCTCGCCGCCCGTGGCGCGCGGGCCGCCGGGCGCCAGGGGAAGTTCTGGCCGTTCCACGACGTGCTCTACCGCGAGCAGCCGCGGGAGAACAGCGGCGCGGTGACCGAGGCCTCGCTCTCCGCCCAGGCCCAGCGGCTCGGGCTCGACGTGACCCGCTTCCGCGCCGACCTCGCCGACCCGGCGATCGCTCGCGCCGTCGCCGACGACCAGGCCGCCGGGACGCGGATCGGCGTGACCGGGGTGCCGAGCTTCGTCATCGCCGGAGACGGAGCGCAGCGGAGCTCGACCGCCGGGACCCCCGCGCTGATCTTCGGGGCCCAGCCCACGGCGACCTTCGAGCAGGCGATCGACGCCGCGCTCGCCCAGGCCCGCTGACGGCGGCGCCGTGCTGGACATCGGTTACCTCGCCGCCTTCGCCGGTGGCGTGCTCGCGCTGCTGAGCCCGTGCAGCGCGCTGCTGCTCCCCTCGTTCCTCGCCTACGCCGTCGCGAGCCGGACCGGGCTCGTCGGGCGCACGGCGCTGTTCGGGCTCGGGTTGGCGGCGATGCTCGTCCCGCTCGGGGCCGGGGCGGGAGCCCTCGCGGGGCTGGTGACCACGCACCGCGAACTGCTCGTCGCCGTCGTCGGCTGGGTCGTGATCGCCCTCGGCGTCGTGCAGATTCTCGGAGGTGGGTGGAGCCTGCGCCCGGCCGCGCGGGTGCAGCAGCGTATGGCCGCACGCGGCACCGCGATCTCGACGGTCGGCCTCGGCGCCGCCTACGGGCTCGCCGGGTTCTGCTCGGGCCCCGTCCTCGGCGCGGTCCTGTCCGTGGCGGCCGCGGGGGGTCAGGCGGTCCGCGGGGCGGCGCTGCTCGCGGTGTACGCGGTGGGCATGACCGTGCCGCTGTTCCTGCTCGCCCTGCTCTGGGCCCGCTTCGACCTCGGGCACCGCCGGTGGCTGCGCGGGCGCGAGTTCCGGCTCGGTCCGCTGCGCCTGCACACCACCTCGACGGTCTCCGGCCTGCTCTTCGTCGGGGTGGGTCTGCTGTTCCTGCTCGCCGACGGGACCGCGAGCCTGCTCGGCGCCGATCCGGCGGTCGCGCAGGCCGGCGAGGACGCTGCCGTGCGGATCGGGTCGGCCGTCCCTGACGTCGTGCTCCTCGGGGTCGCCGTGCTCGTGGTGGTCGCGGTGGCGGCGTGGCAGCTGCGCCGCCACGCCGGAGGTCGCCGCTGATCGCGCCGCGACGATGACGAGTCGATCACCGAATCCGCAACGATCCGATCACCGCGGTTTGGCGAAAATCACGCGGTATGCGCCGCGGGGCGGCCGGGGAAACCGATCAGTGAGCGCCCTTCCCCCCGACGCGAGGAGCTGATCGGCCGTGACCGGCGAGGAACGTCCCACACGCACCCGGGCCCGCCGCTGGGCCGCGCGCCTCGGCGCGGCGAGCACCGTCTGTGCGGCCACCCTGGCGCTGGGCCTCGGGACCGCGTCGGCCCAACCGGCCGCCGCGCCGGCCCCGGCCACGACGCCCGGCACGCCGTGCGCGGCCACCGTCAAGGCCTGCATGGATCTGTCGAGCCGGCAGGCGTGGCTCACCGACGGCGCGGGCCACGTCGTCGCGGGACCGTTCGCCGCGCGGGGCGGGAAGTCGAGCGCCCCGACGCCGGTCGGCACCTTCACCGTGCAGAAGAAGGTGAAGAACTACTGGAGCACCGAGTTCGACGCCCCGATGCCCAATTCGGTCTTCTTCGCGCCGGGGATCGCGTTCCACGCCGACAACCCGAAGGTCGCGTCGAACGGCTGCGTCCACCTGACCCGCTCGACCTCGCAGCAGTTCTTCACCACGCTGAAGCCCGGCGACCCGGTGCAGATCGTCTCCTGATGCACCGTTCTCACATCGTGTCGTGGCCGTACATGCGCCCGAGCGGGTCGTGGATGAACTCGACGCGGGTGCCGTCGGGGTCGGTCGTGTAGATCGAGGTGCCGGACTCGAGCATGTAGTCGGCGCCGCGCTCGTCGAGCCGGGCCTTGATCTGGTGCCAGTGCTCCTCGGAGACCGAGATGGCCAGGTGGTGCAGGCCGCCGAGCACCTCCTGGTACGGCGACGGGTCGACGCCGGGCAGGTCGAAGAACGCCAGGTGGTTGCCGTTCCCGACGTCGAAGAAGAAGTGCGTCGACCCCGCCAGGTCGCGGTTCTCGAACAGCACGGTGACCGGGAAGCCCGCGAGGTTCTGGTACCACTCGACGGTCGTACGGACGTCGGCGCAGATCAGGGCGGTGTGGTGGATCCCCTGGCCCGTCGAGCGGGGCCGGTTCTCACGGGAGTAGAGGAACTCCTCGCGGATGCGGTCGCGCTGCTCGGACAGCCGGCGGCGCTCGTCCTCGCTGATCAGGCTGGACTTGTCGCCGCCCTCGTGCTCGTCCGCCCGCGTCGGGTCCGGCGTGACGGTGGATTCGGTGGTCATCATCGCTCCTGTTTCCCTCGTCGCGGACCGACGGCCGGCCCGCGGGACGTCGGTCAGTCGCCGAGTCCCTCGTGCATTTCCCACACGAGGACCTCGGCGTCGGTGGTGGCGGTCAGGGTGGGCGCCGGGGCGTCGCGCAGGCGCACGGCGTCCCCGGCCACAAGCGGGTGCCGGTCGCGTCCGACCGTCAGCAGCGCGGTGCCGCGGGCGAGGTGGACGTGCAGGTAGGGCGCCTCGGGCAGTGCGAGCGCGCGTCCGGCGGGCGGGCGGGCCACGAGCAGGGCCGCGGACGCGACGCCGAGGCCGACGCCCGGGCTGCCGTCGCCGTGCGCCCGGCCCGACGCGGCGGTGACCAGCCCGCCGTCGGCCAGCGCCGCGGAGAGGTCGCGCTGCTCGTGGTCGGGAATGGCGCCGGGGGTGTCGGGGACGAGCCAGGACTGCACCAGGTGCACGTCGGGGGCGTCGCGGTCGCGCTCCGCGTGGCGCTCGGAGTGCTCGACCCCGCGGCCCGCGCTCATCCGCCCGACGACGCCGGGGCGCAGCACGCCCTCGTTCCCGAGGGAGTCGGCGTGGGCCAGGGTCCCCGCCAGCACCCAGGTGACGATCTCGGTGTCGCGGTGGGTGTGGGTGTCGTACCCCGCGCCCGGGGCGATGCGGTCCTCGTTGTGGGCGAGCAGCAGGCCGTGGTGGGTGTTGCCGGGCTCGTGGTGGGCGCCGAAGGAGAACGCGTGGCGGGTCTCGATCCCGGGGGCCGTCGTCAGCGTGCGGTCGGCGCCGCGGCACACCTCGACGGTCGCTGTCGTCCCCGGCACGGTCGGCCCCCGGCGTTTGATTGAAAGTTCACCTACTGGGGTGTGAACCCCCCGTGGTGCGGAGCCTATTCCGCCCGGCAGGTTCCCGCGCCCTACCGGACGTCCGCCCTTCCGGACCTCCGCCCTACCAGACGTCGTCGACGTGCACGGTGACGTCGACCGGCTCCAGCCCGGTCACCTCGCGGACACCGCGGGAGACGACGCCGCGGATCCGTTCCCCGAGGGCCT
>JAVXWR010000003.1:0-8676 GCA_032230725.1 Actinomycetota bacterium | reverse complement strand
CATCGGCAAGCGCATCAACATGGAGCGCGTCGACGAGGCCATCTCCACCGAGCCCGACACGATCGCGACCGGCTGCCCGTTCTGCCGCGTCATGCTCACCGACGGGCTCACCGAGCGGCAGAGCGAGGCCAAGGCGGTCGGCACCGAGGTCATGGACGTCTCGCAGATGCTCCTGGCCGCCGTGAAGCGTGGTACGCCCTCGCCGGGCGCGACGCCGGCCGGGGTGGACGCCGAGACGGTGGCCGTGTCGTCGGTCGATGCCGAGACCTCCGCGGTGTCGGAGGTCGATTCCGAGACGGTGGCCGTGTCGTCGGTCGACGGCGGGTCGGACCCCGCCCCGGAGGCCGAGTCCGACGGACCCGGTGATTCTGACCCGTCGACCACCGCGACCTCGGCGAACGTGAAGAACCCGAGCGACTAGGGAGTCTGGGGTTCGCAGCGATGGGCCCCTTCGGTCGATCTATCCGACCGAGGGGGCCCTTCGCTCGTTCCGGGGTGACCGATCCGCCCGGCCGCACCTTCGTCGAAGGCACACCATGCAAGTTCTGGCGCCCGACGGCCTGCGCGCTGTGCCCCTGATCAACGGAGGCGGGGCGGACACCCGGCCCCACGTCCCGCTCCCCCCGAGGGGCACTCCGCGCAGCTTCTGGCGCCCGACGGCCTGCATGCTGTGCCCCTGATCAATCGAGGCGGGGCCGACCACCCGGCAGCGCGACGCCGTGCGGTGCCCGACCCCTCGGCGTGTCGGGTTGCGCCGATAGTGTGCGCGGGTGCTGCTCTCCGACCGCGACATCCGCGCCGAGATCGCCGCCGGACGCGTCGCGCTCGACCCGTACGACGAAACGCTGCTGCAGCCCTCGAGCGTGGACCTGCGCCTGGACCGGCACTTCCGCACGTTCAACAACCACGCCTACACCCACATCGACCCGGCGCTGCAGCAGGACGATCTGACGCGGATGGTCGAGCCCGCGGCGGACGAGGCGTTCGTCCTGCACCCCGGCGAGTTCGTCCTCGGCTCGACCTACGAGGTCATCACACTGCCCGACGACGTGGCCGGCCGATTGGAGGGCAAGTCGAGTTTGGGCCGTTTGGGCCTGTTGACTCATTCTACTGCCGGATTCATCGACCCCGGTTTCTCGGGGCACGTAACCCTGGAGCTCTCCAACGTCGCCAACCTGCCGATCCGGCTGTGGCCCGGGATGAAGGTCGGACAGCTGTGCCTGTTCCGGCTCTCGTCGCCCTCGGAGCGCCCCTACGGCTCGCCGGTCTACGGCTCGCGCTACCAGGACCAGCGGGGCCCCACCCCGTCGCGCTCCTACGTCAACTTCCGGCGCGGGCTGTAGGCGCGAGCCTCAGTCCTCGAGCAGGAACGTGTACAGGTTGACGATCAGCCCGTCGCGGACCAGCGCGACGTCGACCCCCCGCACGACAGGCGCCTGTCCCTCCGGGCCGAAGCCCCACGCGAGGTGGCCGAGGTCCCGGACGGCGTGGACCGCCCCCTCCGGCGCGAACACGAAGCCCGGCGACCGGTCGAGGAGCGTCTGCGCCTTCGCGTTGATCGCGTCGTGCCCGGTTTCGGTGCCCTCGGGGTCCGAGAACGCGACGTCGGGTGCGTAGATCTCCGCGATCGTCGCCTTCCGCCGCACGGCGTCCCGCTCGCCGAACACCCCGAGCAGGTTCGCGCGCATCAGTTCGTCGATCGTGGCCACCCGGATCTCGTCCCGTGCGCTACCCGACGAGCTGGCCGGCCCGGTGCACCCGGTTGCGGCCGGAGTTCTTCGCCGAGTAGAGCGCGCGGTCGGCCTCGGAGACGAGCCCCTCGCCGTCGCCGGCGTGCTCGGGCAGCGTCGCGATCCCGAACGAGGCGGTGACCAGCTGCCGACCGCCGCGCTTGAAGTCGCCCTCGACCCGTTCCCGCAGCCGCTCGGCCAGCGCCGCGGCGTCGTCGGGACCGCCCTCGGTGATCAGGATGGCGAACTCCTCCCCGCCGTAGCGGTAGGCGGTCTCGCCGTCGCGCATCGAGGCGCGCAGGGTGCTCGCGACCTCCTGCAGGACGACGTCGCCCTGCTGGTGGCCGTACCGGTCGTTGAGCTCCTTGAAGTGGTCGAGGTCGAGCATGATCACCGACATCGGGTGGCCGTGGCGCTTCGCGTTGGCGACGGCGCTGTCGAGGTCGGCACCGAGCCGGCGGCGGTTCGCGAGCTGGGTGAGCGGGTCGAACTGGGAGAGCCGCTCGGTGGCCGCGTGCAGCCGGCTCGCCTCGATGGCCGACCCGGCGAGGGTCGCGAGCATCTCCACGGCGGACAGCGCCTGACCGTCGACCTCGCCCTCGACGCCGTCGAAGCACTCGAGGACCCCGATGACGCGTGCACCGACCACGAGCGGGACGGCGACCGCCGACTCGTCGTCGGTGTCGGGGTCGCCCCGGGAGATCTGACCGTAGCGCGCGGAGCGGCCCACGACGCCGACCCCGAGGTTGCAGTGCGACTCGAGCGGGGGGACCGCGCCGCGCGACGAGTCGTAGGCGAGCTCCAGCCCGCTCCCGTCCTCGTCGAGCAGCCACAGCAGCACCCGGCCGTCGGTGACCGCCACGGCCGCCTGGACCGTCGAGTCGATGACGTAGCGGGTGTTCAGCGAGCCCGCGATCTCGCGGGTCATGATCAGGATGGTCCGCAGGCGGTCGGTCTGGGCCTGCAGGCGCTCGGCCTGGGCCGTCGTCTCCTCGTGCTGGTGGCGCAGCGCGACCGTCATGTCGGCCAGCCCGTCACGCAGAGCGACGAGCTCCGCGGAGCCGGCCACGGGCTCGGGTGGGACGAGCCGCCCCTCGGAGATGCCCCGCACCGACGCGAGCAGGCCGTCGACGGGCGCCACCACGTGGCGCTCGAGGCGGCGCCGGCCACGGAGCGCGACGCCCAGCGTCGTGAGACCGACGACCACGAGCAACCCTCCGAGGACCCACTGCGTCGTCGTGGCCTGCCGCTGGTTGTCCTCGATGGCGGCGAGTGTGACGGTGCGCGTGTCCTCCTTGCGGCCCTCGTAGCTGTCGAACAGGGCCTTGCCCTGCAGCAGGAACGCCTCGGTGCCCCCGGGCGGCGGGACCTGCCGCCCGGCAGCGCTTGCCCACTCGGTGCGCCAGCGCTCCTGGGCCAGCAGCAGCGCCAGCACGCTCTGGCGCAGCGCCGGCTCGTCGAGCAGGGTCAGCATCTGCGTGTCGGCCGAGGCCAGGGCGGGGCTCGTCTTGGTGGCTTCGTTCGCGAAGAAGCGGTCGCCGGTCGCGAGATAGCCGCGCAGCGAGGAGTCCATCTCGAGCATCGCCTGGTGGGAGTCCTCGACGGCGAGCAGGCCGGCCTGCAGCCGGTCGTCCGCGGGCGCCGTCACCGCGGCGCTGTAGAGCAGCCGGAACACCACGAGCAGGACGATCGCGAGGGCCGCGACGGACACGGTCACCCCGAGACGCTGGACCTCGGTGATCAACCTCGGTGCCCGTCTCACCCGTCCACGCCCCTCCGAGGGTCAGCCCCCCACGGTCCCGGCCCGGTGACCGGAACCCTCCCCCTGCACATCACCACTCGGAGGCATGACGTTAGCCGTTCTGGGTAAAGGTTCACAGCTTCAACTGGCGTGAGCTGAGACCACGCCGCGTGGACGGCGCCGTGTAGGTATGACGTGTAGGCCGGACGGCCGAACGGTTACGCCGTCATCGACGAGCGCGGGCCGCGCCCGGAGGGCATGCGCACGACCGTCTGGTCCGCAGCCCGATGGCGCTCGGCCTGCGGGGGCGTGAGCAGGCGGTGCACGAGCAGGTCGATCTCGGTGGGGTAGGGCACGCCTCCCGCCGGGGAGGTCTGCCAGGCCGCGAGCTCGGCGACGGCCGCCTGGGTGGCGGCGTGCTCCGCGGTGACGGGCTCCGCGTGCAGGTGCAGCACCGGCACGCGCAGCCGCAGCGCGCTGCGGGCCGCGGCGAGGGCGGCCTCGGTGCCCCCGCGGACGACGACGCCGGCGGGCGGCTCCTCGACCAGCAGGGCGTCGAGGCGCACCACCATCCGCGCCGCCTCCTCGGCCCAGCCCTCGCAGGGACCGTCCATCACGAGCAGCCGGCCCGCCGGGGCGCCGAGGTCGTCGAGCGCCGCGTCCACCTCGAGGGGTTCCGGGCCCGTCGCGACGAGGACCGGGTGCACCGGACCGTCGCCGTGCTCGCCGTACCCGGGTGGAGCGAGGCGTCCGAGCGGCGCGAGTGCCGCCGCGTCCTCGGTGCTGGCGACGACCACCAGGAGCTCGGGCGGGGCCGTCGAGGCCTCATCGACCGATGCATCG
The DNA here is from genome assembly GCA_032230725.1 of Actinomycetota bacterium. Classification (GTDB taxonomy): domain Bacteria; phylum Actinomycetota; class Actinomycetes; order Mycobacteriales; family Pseudonocardiaceae; genus Actinomycetospora. The sequence continues at coordinate 4,362 of JAVXWR010000003.1, read as the reverse complement.
GCCGCGTGCTCACGGAGGGTCATGTTCACCTACCTCGGCGTCGTCGTCCTGCACCCACGGCGAACAGCACACACCACATCGTCCCGGCAGGACAGGCGATTGCTCCAGGAATACCGCTTGGGCGCAATCGGACTGACGCTGCGTCATCGAGCGACCGCGATCCCGCCGAGACCATGCCGTGATCCGAGTGAGTTACATCGATGTCGTTGCAGACCGCGCCGAGGGGTCGAGGGCCCTCAGGGGGTCGAGCGGCGGATCACGAGCCCTGTTGTAGGCTGTCAGCGCAGCAGGCGAGTGTAGTTCAGTGGTAGAACATCAGCTTCCCAAGCTGAGAATGCGGGTTCGATTCCCGTCACTCGCTCCACGAGGGAATCCCAGCTCACAGGCCCGCCCGCCGGAACACCGGAGGCGGGCCGTCGTCGTCATGGGGCCTCGTCGTCCGGCGTCTCGAGGCCGAGCTCGCGCCGGTGGTCGCGGTAGAGGGTCTCGCTCCAGTGGGCCTCGCCCCGCCCGACGCCCTCCGCGCGGTCGACGCCGAGGATCTCCTGGACGAACCGGGCCCGCTGGCGCTTGACCTCGTCCGCGAGGGCGTCGTCGACGGCGGCGCTCAGCGCGGACTCACCGACCGGCCGCGCCGCGTCGCCGCCCTCGTCGTGCCGCTCGTCCTCGGATTCCTCGGCCATCCGTCCTCCCCGGGTCGTGACGGTCCTCACCCGAGGGTGCCCCTCGGGAGGCGCCGGAACCAGAGCGGTCGGGGGTCGATGACAGGCTCCGGTCGTGAGCAGCGCCCTGGACCCCGAGCTCGCCACCGCGATCGAGAACCTCGCCGCGGACGGCCGGCTGCCGCTGACCCGTCCCGACGTCGCGGAGGCCCGGCGCAACTACCGCGACCTCGCGCTGATCCGCCGCGGCGCTGGCGCCGAGCCCGTCGCGTCCGTCCACGACGACGTGGTCACCGGGCCCGACGCCGACGTCGTCGTCCGCGTGTACGCGCCGGTGGAGCCCCGGGGCGTCACGGTCGTCTGGCTGCACGGCGGGGGCTGGGTCCTCGGCGACCTCGACACCGCCGACGCGGCCGCGCGTCGCGTGTCCCGTGCCCTCGGGGCCACCGTCGTGTCCGTCGACTACCGCCTCGCCCCGGAGCACCCGCACCCCGCGCCGCTGCAGGACGCCCACGCGGCGCTGCGGTGGGCGTCGACGCAGTTCGGCGGGCGACTGGTGGTCGGCGGGGACAGTGCCGGGGCCGGACTCGCCGCCGGGTGTGCGCTGCTCGCGCGCGACTGGGGTCCGCGCCTCGACGCGCAGCTGCTCCTCTATCCCGGCCTCGACCCGACGATGTCGCACCCGAGCGTCGTCGAGAACACCGACGGGCCGTTCCTCACCGCCGCGGACATGCGGTGGTTCTGGGAGCGCTACGTGCCCGGGGAGCAGGCCCGGCTCGACCCGTCGGTCAACCTCGGGGAGGCCGCCCGGCTCGGTGAGCTCGGCGACCTGGCGCCTGCGGTGGTGGCCACCGCCGACCTGGACCCGCTGCGCGACGAGGGTCTGGTGCACGCCGCGGCGATGACGGCGGCCGGCGTGACGGTGCGGGAGCTGCACGGCCAGGGGCTCGTGCACGGCTACTTCGGGCTCGGTGCGGCCTCGGCGGCCGCCCGGGCGGAGGGCGACCGGGCCATCGAGCTCCTGGCCGAGCTGCTGGCGTCGACCGGGTGAGCCGTCGGTGAACTGAGCGCTTGCTGAGGTGGAGCGTCCGAACGCCGGGCTCCATGCCCCCGAACGCGTCGACCACGACGAGTCGACCGTTCTCGTCGCCGGGAGGTCTCACCGCGCCACCGGTCGGCCGTTCACCCGTCCGCCGAGCGGGCGCTCGCCAGCCCGACCGCTCATCGAGCGGAATTCACGTGCTGCGAGTTGGGTGACGTCGCCCAGCGGCGCGCGCCGACCACTCAAGGTCACCGCCGACCGCGGAGGGTGCCGGTGACGGCGCTCCGGGACAGCCGGCATGCGCCCCTCGACACCGCGCTGGGTCACGACCTCGCTACGTTCCGGCGGTCCAGATCACGACGAGGTCACGACTTCCCGCCGGTTGTCATGCCCCCCAGCGGCCTCGTCGGCGCGATCCCTGCGGCGAAGGGCGACCGACCATGGCGCGACACGGCATCCCGGCAGGTCCTCCTGCCTGGGCTACCCGGTCCGGCTTCGGCTACACGCCCGGATTCGCCGGCCCGGCCCCGGCCCTGCGTGGACCGGCCCGTCCGATGCCGTCGCGCGTCGCCGTCCACGACCCGCGCTCGGCCACCCCCCGTCCCGCGTCACGTGCCCTCTCCGCCGGGACCTCCAGCAAGATCCTCGTCGCGGCCGTCGCCGCGGGGGCCGTCGTCCCCGCCGTCGTGGCGCTCGACTCGACCCACGCCGCCGATGCCGAGTCCACGGCCACCACCCAGCTCTCCGCGGCCCAGATGTCCCTCGCGGCCGCGCACGGCGCCGGCGGGTCGGCCGACACGGGCTCGCAAGCGATCAGCGACGTCTCCACGATCGCGATGTCCTCGTCCGACCTCGCGGCTGTCGCGAAGCCGGCCACGTCCGGCGTCGAGGACCTCAGCAAGGCGATGTCCGTCGCCCGCGAGAACGGGCCGATGGAGTTCGGCCGCGCCTACTCCGCGGGCGACGACGACTCCCTGAACGGGCAGATCGAGAAGGCACTCGGGCTGATGGGCCTGCCCCAGAAGCTCGCCCCGGGCGTCAAGAAGATCATCATGCGGGAGTCCACGGGCAACGCCCACGCCGTCAACGGATGGGACTCCAACGCCGCCGCGGGCACCCCGTCGAAGGGCCTCATGCAACTCATCGACACGACGTTCCGCAACGCCGTGCTCCCCTCGCTCGCGGACAAGGGCATCTTCGACCCGGTCGCGAACATCACCGCCGGGGTCCGCACCATGATCGCCAACCATGGGATCGACGCGGTCATGGCCGGGGGACTGCGCAACTCGGCGGGCAGCTACGTCGGCTACGGCGGCGCCAAGCTCCCCGACGACGGGCTCGGTCAGGCCTCGTAGCCGCTAGGCACCCGGGCCCTTCTGCAGCACCGGGCGCAGGGTGTCGAGCACGCTCGCGTCGTCGATCGTCGACGGAACGGCTTCGTTCTTGCCGTCGGCGATGTTGCGCATCGTCTTGCGCAGCACCTTGCCCGAGCGGGTCTTGGGCAGGGCCGGCACGACGGCCACGTCCCGGAACGACGCGACGGCCCCGACCTGGTCGCGGACCATCGCCACCAGCTCCGGGGCGAGCTCGTCCTCGGTGCGCTCCACGCCCGCCTTGAGCACGACGAATCCGCGGGGCACCTGGCCCTTCATCTGGTCCGCCACACCGATGACGGCGCACTCCGCGACGTCGGGATGCCCGGAGAGCACCTCCTCCATCGAACCGGTGGACAGGCGGTGCCCGGCGACGTTGATGACATCGTCGGTGCGGCCCATGACGTAGAGGTAGCCGTCCTCGTCGAGGTAGCCGCCGTCGCCGGTGAGGTAGTAGCCCTCATAGCGCGACATGTAGGACTCGCGGAACCGCTCGTCGTCGCCCCACAGGGTCTGCAGACAGCCCGGCGGCAGCGGCAGCTTGATGACGATCGCGCCCTCCTCGCCGCGCGGCAGCGACGAACCGTCGACGTCGAGGATCTCGATCTGGTAGCCGGGCACCGGCACCGATGGCGAGCCCGCCTTGAGCTCCATCGGCTCGAGCCCGCGCAGGTTCGCCGCGATGGGCCAGCCGGTCTCGGTCTGCCACCAGTGGTCGACCACCGGGATGCCGAGCTTCTCCGACGCCCAGTGGTAGGTCTCGGGGTCGAGGCGCTCGCCGGCGAGGAAGAGGGTCGTCAGCGAGGACACGTCGTACTCCCCGAGGTACGACGCCTCCGGGTCCTCCTTCTTGATGCCGCGGAACGCCGTCGGCGCGGTGAACAGCGCCTTCACCCCGTGGTCGGCGACGATGCGCCAGAACTGGCCGGCATCGGGCGTGCCGATCGGCTTGCCCTCGTAGAGCACCGTCGTCGCCCCGGTGAGCAGCGGCGCGTAGACGATGTAGGAGTGCCCGACGACCCACCCGACGTCGGACGCGGTGAACATGACCTCGCCGGGCCCGACGTCGTACACGGCGTCCATCGACCAGCGCAGCGCCACCGCGTGCCCGCCGTTGTCGCGCTGCACGCCCTTGGGCTTGCCGGTGGTGCCCGAGGTGTAGAGGACGTAGAGCGGATCGGTCGCATCGACCGGCACGCACTCGGCGGGCTCGGCGGACTCGAGCGCCTGCGCCCAGTCCACGTCGCGGTCGGTCATCGACGCCTCGGCCTGCGGGCGCTGGAAC
>JAVXWR010000869.1:0-2651 GCA_032230725.1 Actinomycetota bacterium | reverse complement strand
AGCGTGTCGAGGCTGATCCCGGTGAACGAGGTGTCGAGCTTCGACCAGGTCGTCACGCAGTGGATGTCACCGCGGTAGGTGTCCTCGTCCGTGCCCGCCAGCGCCTTGAGCTCGCGCAGCGACCAGGTGGTCGGGTTCGCGACGAGCCCGTCGATCGACAGCGACCAGCGCTCCGGGTCGATCCGGGCCGTCGGCTCGGCCGTGAGCACCGGCCAGGACTTCCCGACGTCGTACTGGCCCGGCGGCAGGCGCGGATCGCGCTCGGACTGCCGTCGTCGACCCATGAACCCACGGGTGATCGCCATGTGCCGGCTCCTCTCGAGATGCCCCGGTCCGCCAGCCTAGGGAGGCCGCGCAACGGTCCGCTTCCGTCGAACGACCTCACTCGCCCGGTTCATCCCCGCCCGCGTCCGCCGCCGCGCCGATATTGGGTCGTCCTACCGATACCGCCGGGCGTCGCGACCGAGGACGATCACGGTCGTGACCGAGCCCCTCGAGATCGATCCCGGAGCCGCACCGTCCGGCCCCGGCTGCCTGGAGTGCGACCGCCACGGTGGGTGGTGGTTCCACCTGCGCCGGTGCGCGGCCTGCGGACACGTCGGCTGCTGCGACTCGTCCCCCTCCCAGCACGCCACCGCGCACGCCCGCGCCGCCGGCCACCCGATCCTCACCAGCTACGAGCCCGGCGAGTTCTGGTTTTACGACGACCGCTCGGGCGGCGTCGGCGAGGGACCCGAGCTCGCCGAGCCCCGCCACCACCCCGCCGCGCAGCCGACGCCCGGGCCGACCGAGCGCGTCCCCGCCGACTGGCAGCGCCACCTCAACTGAGGAGAGAACACCCGTGACCGAGCCCGACGACCTGTCCGGCGACGAGCCCGACGGCGACGACGACACCGTGTTCGAACAGCTCGACGAACAGGACTCGCTCGCCGACCCGGACGTCCCCGACCCCCTCGACGAGGGCATCTCCCCGAACGAGCAGCCCGAGGGCACCACCGCGTGGGGCGTCACCGAGGCCGAGGAGCGGATCGGGCAGCCCCTCGCCGGGCGACTGCGCCGCGAGCGCCCCGAGGGGAACGCCGACGACGGCGACGGGCTCGGCGACTCGAGCGACACCGACGGCGAGCTCTACGACGACGAGGTCGGGGGCGGGCGCTCGGGCCGGCTGGTCCTGCGCGACGGCGGGGAGGACTTCTGGGCCGACGACGTCGGGGTCGACGGTGCCGGCGCCAGCGCGGAGGAGGCCGCGGTCCACCTCGTCGACGAGGACGGGTGAGCACGCCGCCGCGCTGGGACGGCGCCCTGCTGCGGGGCCCGGTGCACGGGCCGCTGCCCGTCCTGCTGCTGGTGATGACGACGGCCACCGGGCTCGTAGACGCGGTCAGCGTCCTCGGGCTCGGCCGCGTGTTCGTCGCGAACATGACCGGCAACGTCGTCTTCCTCGGCTTCGCGGTGGCGGGGGCGCCCGGGTTCTCCCTGGCCGCCTCGCTCGCCGCGCTCGGCGGGTTCCTCGTCGGCGCGCTGGCCGGCGGGAGGCTGGCGTCGGCCCGCGCGCACCGCCGTGGTCACCTGCTGCGCGACGTGGCACTCATGGAGGCGGTGCTCCTGTTCCTGGGCGTCGGACTGCTCGTCGGGGCCGGCACGCCGGGCAGCGGCCTGGCCTCGGCGGTCGCCGCCTCCGCCGCGGTGGCCCTCGGGCTGCAGAACTCCGCGGTGCGCCGCCTCGCCGTGCCCGACCTGACCACGACGGTGCTCACGATGACCCTCACCGGGATCGCCGCGGACGTGCGCTCCGCCGGCCGGCCCGTGGTGACGCGCCGCGTCCTGGCCGTCGTCACGATGTTCGTCGGCGCCCTGGCCGGGGCGCTGCTCGTGCCGCACGTCGGCCTCGCCTGGGCGCTCCTGCCCGCCCCGCTGCTGCTGGTGGCGGTCGTCGTCGTCCTGGTGGTCGCGGTCCGCCGCCCGGCGCCCTGGCAGGACCCGTCGCAGGCCCACGCCTGACGCGCCCGACCCCGACGTGACAGGACGTCCTTTCACGAACACTTCCTCCTGACAGGGCCTCCTGTCAGGATCGGGGGGTGAACACCTCGGCGCGGTCCCTCGGCGGGGTGAGCGCGCGGGCGCGCACCGAGGACCGGCGCCGGCGCCTGCTCGACGCCGCCCTCGACGTCGTCGGCGAACGCGGCGTCGCCGACTTCACGATGACCGCGGTCTGCCGGTCCGCCAACCTGACCGAGCGGTACTTCTACGAGAGCTTCACCCGGCGCGAGGACCTGCTGACGGCACTGTTCGACGGCGTCGCGGCGCGGGCCCTCGACCGCGCCACCCACGCCGCCGACGCGGTCGCCCCCGCCGGTCTCGAGCGCCGGGCCCGGGCGGCGGTCGGGGCCGTGACGCGACTGCTCGCCGAGGACCCGCGTGCGGCACGGCTCTACCGGGAGGCCGTCGGGCATCCGGGGCTCGCGGCACGGCGGCAGGACACGGTCACCGCGTTCGCCGCCTTCCTGGCGGACCTCGTCACCGACGAGCACCCGGCACTGCACGGGCGGGACGACCTCGTCGTCGACACCGTCGTGCTCACCGGCGGCATCGTCGAGGCCGTCGGCGCCTGGCTCGACGGCCGCCTGCCCGTCGCGCAGGACGCCCTCGTC
>JAVXWR010000839.1:0-3377 GCA_032230725.1 Actinomycetota bacterium | reverse complement strand
CCCGGAGCATGGGCGAGGGCCACGTGACGACGAGCCGGTCCACCCGCTCGGCCGGCAGTGCCCCGAGATCGATCTCGAGCGAGCCGTGCCGCTGCCGGAAGGGCAGCTGGCGGGGCGGTCCGGAGCGCGGGTGCACGTCGACCCGGTAGGCCACGCCGTCGACGTACCAGGTGACCAGACGCGTGCACTCCCCCGCGTCGGTCGCGGCCAGTTCCTGACCCACGAGCGCGTTGAGCAGCGTCGACTTGCCTGCCTTGACCCGCCCGGCGATGGCGACGCGCAGCGGTTCCCGCATCCGCGAGGTCACCGCCCTGAGCACGGGCTCTGCGGGGCCACCCGCGTAGACCCGCGTCGCCTCCGCGAGCAACCGACCGACGGCCGGCACGACGCCGGTGTGCTCCGGGGTCACCGCGACCCGGCCCCGGCCACGGCGGGCCGCTCGCCGGCATGGGTGAGGACCTCGCGGGCCCGCTGGCGGACCATGGCGAACGACTCCAGGTCGGACTCCAGGCGGGTCAGCTCGTCGGACTCGGCCGCGTCGTTGGTGACCGCCTTCTGGGCCGCGGTGAGTGCTTCCTTCATGGAGCGTTGGAGCTCCTCGGCCCGCCGCGTGTACCCGTCGCGCATCTCCCGCTGGATGCGGCGCAGGACGTCCCGGGAGTCCTTGCCGAGCTGCAGGTTGAACTCGTCGACGAACCGGCGCACCGCCGTCTTCGCCTGGGTGCGGCGCTGGGCCAGCTGGCGCTTGCGCTCCTCGCCCAGTCCCGCCTTGCCCATCAGCAGGCCCAGCCCCACCCCGAGAGGTCCTGGGAGTGCGATGGCCGCCATGTGCGTGAGCAGGGTGAACATCATGAAACCGCCGTAGGCCTTCTGGAACGCCGCCATAGCCCCCGCCGTCTTCTTCGGAGCCGCGCTGAACGTCGAGTCGATCTCGATCTCCTCGATCACCTCCACCGGCGCGGCGACTCCGGCTGGGGGAAGGGCCTGGTGAGCCGCGAGGTCGAACTGCTCCGCGACCCGCTCGGCCAGTTCCCGCGCCCGACGGGCGACCTGACCGTAGTTCTCGAGGGCCTCACCGGCGAGACGCTGGCGCATCCACTGCTCGAACGCCGGCCAGTCCTTCGCGGGGTCGCCCTCGTCGATCGCCTTCTCCGCGTCGTGGAGCACGTCGCGCGACCGCTGACGCAGATCGAAGTCGATGTCCGAGCTGATGTCCGCGAACCCGTCGAAGAGCACCTGTTGCCATCGGGACGACCGCTCGCGCAGCGACTCGGCGCGCTCCTGCGCCCGGGTCAGCTCGGCGACGAGGACCGCGGAGCGCTGCGGCGTGGTGAGCGCCGCCGCCCGCGAACGCAGCGCCGGCTCGAGCTGGCCGATTGCCGAGAGGACGTGGTTCCCCACCGAGCGGAGCGCGACCCGCTCCGCGTTGCGGACGACGTCCTGCAGGCGCTGGACCAGCGGCGGGTACCCCGACTCGACGTTGAGCTCCTGATCGCCCGCGCTCGCCGCGACGTCGCGCAGCTCCGAGGAGACCGGGAGGATTTCGACGTCGAGGCCGGCCCGGGAGAGATGCCCGGCGTCGATGTCCCGAATCCGCTTCCACTCGGGGTACAGATCGGTCTTGGTGAGCACGACGATGATGGTCGGGCACAGTTCCTTGACCGTCCGCAGGAACCGGATCTCCGCCGCGGTCAGCTCCTGGGAGGCGTCGGTGACGAACACGACGGCGTGCGCCTGCGGGAGGGAGGCGACGGTGACGGCGTTGTGGACCGACCCGAGCCCCCCGACGCCGGGGGTGTCCACCAGCGTCAGTCCCGAGGCAAGCAGCGGGCGGTCGAGACCGACGGTCACCGAACGCAGCCGCCGTTGATTGCCGGGGTTCCCGCGCTCCGTGACGTACGTGGCGATCTCGCCGACCGGCACGTCCTCAGTCCACGGTGACGCGTCACCGCCTGCGGCGGACTCGAAGCTCGCCACCGCCCGCACCGTCTGCGAATACCCGACCTTGGTCGGTACGGCGGTGGCGATGTCGTCGTCCACCGGGCACACCGGGGCGGTGATGAGGCCGTTGATGAGTGAGCTCTTGCCCTGCTTGAACTCGCCGACGACGTACACCGTCACCGACGTGTCGGACAACAGGTGCCGGGCACCGGTCAACCGTTCGACGAGATCCTCCCGCTCGTAGGCGGTCGCTCCCTTGACGGCGAGGTCGAGGGTCTCTGCTGCGAACTGGCTGCCGGTGCCCGACACCTGGTGTTCCTTCCTTCAGTCGTGCTGGTCGATCAGCGCGGGCTCAGCCGTGGTGGCCGTGGTCCGCCGCGGCCGCGTGGTCGTGACCGCCGCCGTCGTGACCACCCTGGTCGCCGTGGGAGGCCTCGTGCTCGTGGAACACGGGCTCCTCGTGGTGCTGCTCGGCCCCGTGGGCCTGCTCGTGCCCACCGTCGTGCTGCTGGGGGACGTTGTGCTCCCCGCCGCCCTGGTGCTCCGCGCCCTCGCGGTGCTCGGCCTGGTTGTCGACCTTCGGCGGACCCTGGAACGGACCGGGGTTGCCCTGGTGCTGGGGCGCGGCGCGGAAGACGTCGCCGCCGGAGAGGTTGTCGCCGCCGCCACCGTGACCCTGACCCTGGTGCTGGTCGACGATCCGGTTGTCCACCCCACCACGGCCGTTGCCGAAGACGTCGCCGCCGGAGAGGTTGTCCCCGCCGCCGAGGCCGCCGCCCTGGTGCTGGTCGACGATCCGGTTGTCCACCGGCCCGCCGTTGCCGAAGACGTCGCCCCCGGAGAGGTTGTCCCCGCCGCCACCGTGACCCTGACCCTGGTGCTGGTCGACGATCCGGTTGTCCACCCCACCACGGCCGCCGCCGAAGACGTCACCGCCGGAGAGGTTGTCCCCGCCGCCACCGTGACCCTGACCCTGGTGCTGGTCGACGATCCGGTTGTCCACCCCACCACGGCCGCCGCCCAGGACGTCACCGCCCGAGAGGTTGTCGCCACTCCCGAAGCCGCCACCCTGGTGCTGGTCGACGATCCGATTGTCGACGGCGCCGGCGCTGGCGGCGATCACGTCGCCGCCGGAGATGTTGTCGCCGGCGCGCGCGGCGAAGGCCGTGCCCTGGTGCTGGTCGACGACGCGGTTGTCCACCGGACCCCGGCCTCGGCCGAGCACGTCGCCGCCGGAGATGTTGTCCCCGGCCCCGCCGAAGCCGGCACCCTGGTGCTGGTCGACGATCCGGTTGTCCACCGGCCCACCGCCACCGCCACCGAAGACGTCGCCGCCGGAGATGTTGTCCCCGGCCCCGCCGAAGCCGGCACCCTGGTGCTGGTCGACGATCCGGTTGTCCACCGGCCCACCGCCACCCAGGACGTCGACGCCGGAG
>JAVXWR010000812.1:0-6663 GCA_032230725.1 Actinomycetota bacterium | reverse complement strand
CGAGACCGCCGAGGCCGACAGCCCCCGCGGTTCCGATCAGCGCGACCGTGCGCGCCCCGGAGTGTGCATCGCCTCCCCCGGCCAGGTCGACCCGACCCGCGGCGGTGTCCTCCATACCGGCCGTCGTCACCGTGGGCGGCCCCCCGAGCGGCGCGGAGAGGGCCGCGACGGGATCGACGATGCCGGCCCCGACCGCGTCGTCGTGCGCCGCCGTCGAACCGCGTGCCGCGGTCGCGACGATCCGCGCGGTCACCTGGCGCGCGGACAGCGCCGGGAAGCGGGCGCGGACCAGCGCCACCACGCCGGCCACGTAGGGCGCGGCGAAGCTCGAGCCCTCGATGGGCGCGCCGGCCGGGTCGTCCGTGCCCCCGCCCGCGGGCTGGACGCGGTCCACGAGTCCGCTTCCGGTCGAGGACAGCGACACCACGTCGGTGCCCGGCGCGGCGACCGACACCCACGGCCCGCGGACGGTCCGCGGCGAGGGCCGGCCGTCCTGCCCGACGTAGCCCACGGAGAGCACGTCGTCGCCGAACCAGGCCGGCGCGACGATCTGATCTTCTTCGGCTGGGCCCTCCTCGGTCCCGGAGGGGTCGGTCTGCACGCACGACCCCGAGCCGGCGTTGCCGGCCGCCGCGACCACGACGACGTTGCGGTCCACCGCGTCCCGGACCGCGGCCCGCAGCGGGGCGAGCACCCGGGGCGCCACCGCGACCGGCAGGCAGGCAGCCTCGGAGACGTTGACGACGGTCGCGCCGAGGTCCACGGCGCGGAGCACGGCCCGCGCGAGGGTGACGACGTCGCCCGCACCCGGCCGGTCGCGCCCGGCCACGGCGACCGTGGCGCTGCTCTGGCGGATCGTGAGGATCCGCGCCTCCGGGGCGACGCCGACGAACCCCGAGGGTCCCGACGACGGGTCCGGGGCGGCGGCCACGATGCCCGCCACCAGCGTGCCGTGGCCGTCGCAGTCGGCGGCCCCGGTGGTACCCGGCCCCACGAAGTCCCCGCCGTCGAGGAGCCGCCCGGCCAGGCGCGGATGGGGTGCGACACCGGTGTCGACGACCGCGACCGTCTGGCCCCCGCCCCGGCCCCAGCGCCACGCGTCGGTGATCCGCAGCCGGTCCTGGGCCCACGGCCGCGCGGCCGGCCCGTCCGTCGCGCCGCCGAGCGGGGACACGCACGCGACCCGCTGGGTGGCCCCCGGCAGCGGGGAGGGCGTCGGGTCGAGCCCGGCGAGCAGCGCCGCGTCGGGGGACGGCGGCGCGGGCACCACGGCCGGACCGGGTGCCGCGGCCGTGGCGAGCACGGCCAGGACGACGCCGAGCAGCACCCCCGCCGCCCGTCCGCCCCCGGTCACGGAGGCGAGCGTAGGACGCGTGGACGCGCCACCGGGGCCGTTCCGCAGGAGCCAGGGGGCCGGGATCACCGCCCGACGGTGGCGCGCGCCCTTAGGCTGGGAACGTGCCCCGACCGGTGATCCTCACGGTGGACGACGACCCCGGGGTCTCCCGGGCCGTCGCCCGCGACCTGCGACGCGAGTACGGCGAGTTCCACCGCATCGTCCGGGCGGACTCGGGCGAGGCGGCCCTGGAGGCCCTGCGCGAGATCGCGCTGCGCGGCGAACAGGTCGCGGTGATGCTCGCCGACCAGCGGATGCCGCGGATGACCGGCGTGGAGTTCCTCGAACGCGCCATGGACATCTTCCCGCGGGCCCGGCGCGTGCTGCTCACCGCGTACGCCGACACCGAGGCCGCGATCACCGCGATCAACGTCGTCGACCTCGACCACTACCTGCTCAAGCCATGGGACCCGCCGGAGGAGAAGCTCTACCCGGTCGTCGACCAGCTCCTCGAGGCCTGGCGGCGCTCGCCCGACCGGCCCTCGACCGAGACCCGCATCGTCGGGCACCGCTGGTCGGCGCGCTCCTACGAGCTGCGCGACCTGCTCGCCCGCAACCAGGTGCCCTTCCGCTTCCACCTCGCCGACGACCCGGAGGGTCATCGCCTGCTCGAGGCCGCGGGCCTCGACGGGGCGCGGCTGCCCGTCGTCGTGACCGGCGAGGGCCGGGCGCTGGTCGACCCGACCGACGCCGAGGTGGCCCAGGAGGCCGGGCTCGCGACGCACGCCGTCGAGCAGCTCTACGACCTCGCGGTGGTCGGCGGCGGCCCGGGCGGGCTCGGCGCCGCGGTGTACGGCGGGTCGGAGGGCCTGCGCACCGTGCTCGTGGAGTCGGTGGCCACCGGCGGCCAGGCGGGCACGTCGAGCCGGATCGAGAACTACCTCGGGTTCCCCGACGGGGTCTCCGGCGCGCAGCTCACCGACCGTGCGCGCCGGCAGGCCGTCAAGTTCGGCGTGGAGATCCTCACGACGCGGACCGTCACCGGGCTCGCGTCGCGGGGCGGGGTCCGGGTGCTGACCTTCGACGACGGCAGCGAGATCGCCGCGCACGCCGTGGTGCTCGCGACCGGGGTCTCCTACCGCTCCCTCGAGGTCCCGGGGCTCGCCGAGCTGGCGGGGCTCGGGGTCTACTACGGGGCCGCCACCACCGAGGCGCCCTCGTGCGCGGGCGAGACGGTCTACGTCGTCGGCGGCGCGAACTCCGCCGGTCAGGCGGCCATGAACTTCTCCCGGTACGCGCAGCGCGTCGTCATGCTCGTGCGCGGGCCCTCGCTGCAGGCCTCCATGTCGCAGTACCTCATCGAGCAGATCGAGGCGGTCGAGCACATCGAGGTCCGCACGTGCACCGAGGTCGTCGGGGCCTCGGGCGACGAGCACCTCGAGAAGCTGACGTTGCGTGACAGGAACACCGGCGACGAGGAGGTCGTCGACGCGCTCTGGCTCTTCGTCTTCATCGGCGCCGAGCCGCGGACCGACTGGCTCGAGGGCATCGTGGCGCGCGACGGCAAGGGGTTCGTCCTCTCGGGGCCCGATCTGCCGCTCACGCCGAGCTCCCGGGGTCCGTCGGAGTGGGAAGCTCCGGCGGGATGGGATCTGGGCCGGGATCCGTTCCACCTTGAGACCTCTCTGCCCGGGGTGTTCGCCGTCGGCGACGTCCGGGGCGGGTCGGTGAAGCGCGTGGCCTCCGCCGTCGGCGAGGGCGCGATGGCGGTGAGCCTGGTGCACCGTTGGTTGGAGAACCGATGACCACGACCGAACGTCCGGAGCTGGACCCCGCGGCCCTGCGCGGACTCTTCCTCTTCGAGTCCCTCGACGACACCCAGCTGGCCTGGATCGGCGAGCACGCCGACGTCGTCGACGTCGCCGGTGCCGAGGACGTGTGCCGCGAGGGCGACCCCGCCCGCTGCTTCTGGGTGCTCTGCCGCGGCGAGATCGCCCTCATCCGGGCCTCCCGCGGCGACGAGGTCGAGATCAGCCGCTCGACCACGCCCGGGACCTACGGCGGGTCGACCGAGGCGTTCGTCCCCGGCGTGGAGCAGACCTACAAGCACACGCTGCGCGCCTGCACCGACACCACGCTGCTCGCCCTGCCCGCCGCGGACTGGTCGGAGAAGCTGCGCGAGTGGTACCCGCTGGCGATGCACCTGGTGGCCGGCCTGTTCGTCGGCATGCAGCGCTCCTCCACCGCGATCGGCGAGCGGGAGCGCCTGCTCGCCCTCGGTTCGCTCTCGGCGGGTCTCACCCACGAGCTCAACAACCCGGCGGCCGCGGCCATCCGCGCCACCGAGTCGCTGCGCGACCGCGTCGCGGGGATGCGCCACAAGCTGGCGATGCTCGCGTCGGGGAAGCTCGACGGGGCCGTCGTCTCGCAGCTGGTGGAGCTGCAGGAGGAGGCGGTGCTCGGCGTCGCCACCGCCCCGGAGCTCACCGCGATGCAGACCTCCGACGCCGAGGACGAGATCGGCGACTGGCTCGCCGACCGTGAGATCGACGGCGCGTGGGACCTGGCCGCGGTGCTCGTCGCGGGCGGGCTCGACTCGGAGTGGCTGGCCAAGATCGAGCGCACGGTGCCCGACGGCACGCTCGGCGCGGCCGTGCGCTGGATCGCCTACGCCGTCGAGACCGAGACGCTCATGGGCGAGATCACCGACGCGACCGCCCGGATCGGCACGCTGGTCAACGCCGCGCGCCAGTACTCCCAGCTCGACCGCGCGCCCTACCAGCCGTCGGACCTGCGGGTGCTGGTCAAGTCGACCCTGACGATGCTCTCGCGCAAGCTCGAGGGGATCGAGCTCGTCAAGGACTTCGACCCCGAGCTGCCCCTGGTGCCCTGCTACCCGGCCGAGCTCAACCAGGTGTGGACGAACATCGTCGACAACGCGGTCGGCGCCATGGGGGGCTCGGGGACGTTGACGGTGCGGACCCGGCGGGAGTCGGACACCGCCGTCGTCGAGATCTCCGACACCGGCCCCGGCATCCCCGAGGAGGTCCGGCCACGGATCTTCGAGCCGTTCTTCACGACCAAGGATGTCGGCGAGGGCACCGGCCTGGGCCTGGACATCTCCTGGCGCATCGTCGTCAGCAAGCACCACGGGGACATCCGCGTGCACTCCTCGTCGGCCGGGACGACCTTCGAGATCCGCCTCCCCCTCGGCGACGTGTAACCGCCGCGTCACATTTGGTTACATGCCCTAAACACACGGGGTAGTCCGCTCCTGTCGACGACGACAGGAGGCACGGCTGATGTGTGGCATCGCAGGAACGGTCGACTTCACCAGGGACTTCTCCACCGACCGGGCCGCCGCGGCCGATGCCCGGGCGATGACGGACACGATGGCGTGCCGCGGGCCGGACGACGAGGGCCTCTGGACGACCGGCCACGCCGCGCTCGGCCACCGCCGGCTCGCGATCATCGACGTGCCCGGCGGGCACCAGCCGATGGTGCTCGACGACCCCGTGACCCGGGAGACGCGGCTGGCGATCGTCTACTCCGGCGAGGTCTACAACTTCACCGAGCTGCGCTCCGAGCTCCAGGGGGCGGGCCACCGGTTCCGCACCGACTCCGACACCGAGGTCATCCTGCACGGCTGGCTGGAGTGGGGCGAGGACGTCGTCGCCCGGCTCAACGGCATGTTCGCCTTCGCGCTGTGGGACGTCCGCTCCGACGAGCTCTTCCTCGTCCGCGACCGCATGGGCATCAAGCCGCTCTACTACTACCCGACCCCCGACGGCGTACTGTTCGGCTCCGAGCCGAAGGCGATCCTCGCCCACCCGCGCGCCGAGGCCGTCGTCGACCTCGACGGGCTGCGGGAGCTGCTCTCCCACGTCAAGACCCCGGGCCACGGCGGGTACCGCGGCATGCGCGAGATCCGCCCCGGCTCCCTGGTCCGCGTCCGCCGCGAGGGCCTCTCGGTCCGGCGCTACTGGCAGCTCGAGGCGATCGAGCACACCGACGACCGCGACACCACCGTCGCCCGCGTCCGGGAGCTGCTCGACGACATCGTCTCGCGCCAGCTGATCTCCGACGTCCCGCTGTGCTCGCTGCTCTCCGGCGGCCTCGACTCCTCGGCCATCACCGCGCTGGCCGCCCGGCAGCTGCGCGACCAGGGCGCCGGGCCGGTGCGCTCGTTCTCGGTCGACTTCGTCGGCTACGAGGACGCCTTCGCCGCCGACCCGATGCGCGACACCCCCGACGGCCCGTACGTCCGCGAGCTCGCCGAGTACGTCGCGGCCGACCACGAGGCCATCACGCTCTCCAACGACGACCTCATGGACCCCGCCGCCCGCGCCGCGGTGCTGCGGGCCCGGGACCTGCCGCTCTCGCTCGGCGACATGGACACCTCGCTGTACCTGCTGTTCAAGGCGATCCGGGGCCGGTCGACGGTGGCCCTGTCGGGCGAGTCGGCCGACGAGGTGTTCGGCGGCTACCGCTGGTTCCACGACGAGGCCGCCGTCAACGCCGACACCTTTCCGTGGATGGCCGGGGCCTCCGGGCCGCTGGACCTCTCGCGCAGCTTCTTCGACCCGGACCTGCTGAGGGCGCTCGACCTCCCGGGCTACGTCGACCAGTCCTACCGGGACGCGCTCGCCGAGGTCCCGCACGTCGACGGCGTCCCGGCGCAGGAGCGGCGGATGCGCGAGGTCTGCTACCTGCACCTGACTCGCTTCGTGCAGATCCTGCTCGACCGCAAGGACCGCATGTCGATGGCCAGCGGGCTCGAGGTCCGCGTCCCGTTCTGTGACCACCGACTCGTCCAGTACGTCTTCAACACCCCGTGGGCGCTCAAGACCTTCGACGGTCGGGAGAAGTCGCTGCTGCGCGCCGCCACCCGGGACGTGCTGCCGGCCTCGATCGCCGACCGCGTGAAGAGCCCGTACCCCTCGACACAGGACCCGGGCTACGAGAAGGCCGTGCGCGGCGACCTCGCCGACCTCGTCGCCGGCTCCACGGCCCCGGTCCGCCGGCTCGTGGACACCGAGCGCATCCGCTCGGCCGTGGACGCCCCGGCGGAGTCGGGCACGAGCCTCGAGGTCGACCGCGCGCAGATGGAGAACGTCCTGCAGCTCAACGCCTGGATGGAGCGCTACTCGCCCACCATCGAGACCGGCTGACCGCCGACCCCGGACGTACGAACGGCCGGTTCGTGACCTTCTTGGCGGGCTCTAGGGGTGGTCGCAACACCGCTGCTAGCTGGCCTGGTTGAGCAGCCAGACCGCCGAGGACGCAGGCGCGACGACGACGCTCGTCTCGCTCGACACCGGCGAGAT
>JAVXWR010000783.1:0-4711 GCA_032230725.1 Actinomycetota bacterium | reverse complement strand
CCCTCGGTGTTCATGGGCATCGTGTCCTGGCTGCTGATCTCGCGGGAGATGCTGCCCCGCCTGGGCCAGCAGGTGCGGACGTCGAAGGCCGCGGGCTGGGCCGCCGCGATGGTCTTCCTGATGTTCTGGCTGCCGTTCAACAACGGGCTGCGCCCCGAGGCGGTGGCCGTGATCTCGGCGCTGCTGGCGTTCTGCTCGGTCGAGCGCGCGGTCGCCACCCGTCGGCTCGCCCCGGTGGCGCTGGGCCTGGTCGCGGCGGCGTTCGCGCTCGCGGCCACACCGACCGGCCTGATGGCGGTCGCGCCGTTCCTGGCCGCCGCGCGGCCGCTGTTCCGGCTGGTCCAGGAGCGCGTCCGCCGGCTGGGGTGGCTCCCGGTGCTGGCCCCGATCCTCGCGGCCGGGCTGATCGTCCTCATCGCGATCTTCGCCGACCAGACCTACGCGGCGGTGATGGAGGCCAACCGGGTCCGGTTCCTCATCGGGCCGAACTACACCTGGTACCAGGAGGTCGTCCGGTACGAGTCGCTGTTCTCGGTCTCGGCGGACGGCTCCCTGGAGCGCCGCGCGCCCGTGCTGCTGCTCATCCTCGGGCTGGTGGTGTGCCTCGTCGTGCTGCTGCGGCGCGACCGCATCCGCGGGGCGGCGCTCGGCCCGTCGCAACGGCTCATCGGCACGACGCTGCTCGGCTTCGTCGTCCTCGCGCTCACCCCGACCAAGTGGACCCACCACTTCGGCGCGTTCGCCGCGCTCGGGTCGGGGATGGCGGCCCTCACCGCGCTCGCGACGTCGTCGGACGTGCTGCGCTCGCGCCGGAACCGCTCGCTCTTCCTCGCGGCGGTGTTCGCGACCCTGGCGCTGGCGTTCACCGGCCCGAACACCTGGTGGTACACCAACAACTGGGGCGTGCCCTGGAACGACAAGTCGCCCTCGTACGACCACCACCAGGCCTCGACGCTGCTGCTCGCCATCGCCGGGTTCCTGCTGGTCGTCGCGGCGATCGAGCACATCCGCGGCATCCAGGAGGAACGACCCGCGTCGGGACCCTGGCAGCCCTCGGGGCGCGTCGGGCGCCTGGTCGCGCCGGTGCTGGTGCGGGCGAAGCGGCTGCGCGGCTCGCGCTCGGCCAGCGCCGTCGAGCGCCGGGCCCGCGCGCTGCGGGTCGGATCCGCCCCGATCGCGGTGATCTGCGGGGTGCTGGTGCTCTTCGAGATGGCGTCGATGGCCAAGAGCATCGACAAGCAGTGGGACAGCTTCTCCTTCGGCGGGAACATCCTGCGCCACCCCTTCTCGACCTCCTGCGGGCTGGCCGACCAGGTCCGCGTCGAGGGCAGCCCGAAGGCCGGGATCCTGGCGACGGCGCCGCCGTTCACCGGTCTCGCGCCCTCGGCCCCGGGCGTGCTGCCCACCATCGCGCCGCAGACCCCGGTGGCCCCCGGCCAGCAGCCCGCGCCGCTGCCGCCGGACACCGTGGGGGCCTCGAGCCCGCTCGCGCAGCTCGTCGACCCGAGCCCGCTCAACCAGGGCTTCCACGCCCAGGACGCCACCCCGCCGACCGGCGGCGGTACCGGGCTCTCCGGGTTCGAGTACACGCTGCGCAACGACCTCGCCGGGCAGACGATCGGCACGTTCGACAAGGACGGGCGCAACACCGGAGTGCTGCGCACGGCGTGGTCCTCGGTGGACGGCTCGCTGCGCTCCGGGCAGACCCCGCTGGTCATCTCCGTCGCCGGGCGGCTGAACGGCGGGAACAGCCTGTTCCTGCAGTACGCCAAGCGCCTGGCCGACGGCCGCATCCAGATCCTCGGGCAGGACCAGGTCGACGACGGCGCGGGCGGCGAGCCGCCGTGGCGCGAGATCAAGGTGAACCTCTCGACGGGCAAGGGCGCCCAGGCCGACGAGGTGCGGCTCATCGCGCAGGACCGTTCGCTGGGGGCCGACGGCTGGATGGCGCTCGCGCCGATGCGCGGGCCGAAGCTGGTGCCGTTCACCCAGGCCGTCGGGACGCAGCCGGGCTACCTGGAGTGGCCGGTGCAGTTCGCGTCGCCGTGCCTCAAGCCCTTCGACGTGCGGGACGGCATCGCCGAGGTGCCGACCTACCGGTTGATCGCCGACGCGTCGCAGTTCCGGATCGGCGGGGAGACCTGGTCGCAGCCGTCGGCGGGCGGTCCGATGGGCTGGATCTCGGTGCTGGAGAAGCAGCAGGACGTGCCGTCCTACCTGCAGGGCGAGCCGAACCTGGACTGGGGACGCATCGAGCGGCTCGAGTCCTACGCGCCGGGCACCGTCGCGCCCGACGTGGTGCACGGGGAGAAGACGGTGTCGGGCAACCACAGCGACGGCGAGATCGGCGACCCGCCGCCCGGGATCCCGTCGCCCGAGAGGTGAGCTCGTCCCCGTACTGAGCGAGGGCCCTGCGGTCGATCTGGTCGAGCGAGGGACCCTTCGCCCGGTCGGCGGTGCGGGGTGGTCGAGCGCGCGCCCCGCCCGCCCGCCCGCCCGCCCGCCATGATCATCAGCACACGGGGCAGGCCGGACGGCGGTGCGGCATGCCTCTTGTGCCCGTCGTCGTCGGAGACCGCATCCGGTCCGGGATCAGGGGCACAGCAGGCAGCCCAGCACGGTCCCCGCCAGGCCTCCTGTGCCCCTCGTCCCCGGCGAGGTGCGCCGTGCGCGAGGGAGCACCGCCCCGCCACGTGGCACGTGCCGGTCGGGCCGAGTGGATCGTGAGGGCTGTAGCGACAGCAGTCAGAGCCCACTCGAACCGGAGCCGGCGAGGTCACCCCGGCCCGACCGGACCGTGAGGCTGCGGCCGGCAGCCGTGGAGGTCCACTCCACGCCCGCGGTGGACCCGGTGCCTCAATCCTTGAAGATGACCGTCCGCATCACGACGAAGTTGATCGACGTGGCCACGGCCTGCGCGACGAACCAGGCGATGAACCCGGGGAGCGGCGGGGTGCCGATGCTCGGCGCGTGCAGCAGCCAGAGCACCAGCGAGGCGACCGCCACGTTCGCCGCGAACGTGGACCCGTAGAGGATCACGAAGCCGAGGAAGCGCCCGCTCCCGCCCTTCGACGCGGCGAAGGTGTAGCGGCGGTTGAGCAGGTAGGCGGTCGTCGTGCCGAGGATGAACGAGACACCCTTCGCCAGTGGCGCCCACACCCCCAGGGCGAGCAGCAGCTGGTAGACGCCCAGGTCCACGACGGCCGCGAGCGCGCCGATCGCCACGAACCGCACGAGCTGCGCCTTCAGCCCGAGCCTCTCGGGGGCGGCTGCGGGGGCGGTGGCCGGTCCGGCCGGGCTCGCCGAGGCCGCCGCGGCACCGCCGATCCCCTGGACCCCGGAGCCGGACTCCGGCGTGCTCTCCTCGACGCTCACGCCCACCGAGGGTACGAGCCCGGTCCGCGGCGCCCCCACCGGGCCACGCCCCCCACCGGAGCGAGACCGCCGCGTCGCTACCGTTCCCGACCATGGCCGTCGTCGAGGACACCCCCGCGCGCGTCGCGGAGGGTCCCTCCGAACCGGACGGGCCGGGCCGACCCACCCGGTGGAGCGTCCGCTCCGGCTGGTTCCTCGCCGCGCTCGCGGCGCTCACCGTGGTGCTCGGCGTCGCGATCCCGTTCGCCCCGGTCAACGCCGACGACCCCGTCGTCAGCTGGCCCAAGGCAGGCGAGCCCGCGACCTCCACCAGCGTCCCCCTGGCGCCCTACCGCCCGATGTCGATCACCGCGGACGTGCCGTGCGCGGCCCTGCGCGGCGGCGGGGACGCGCTGCGCACCGAGCCGGTGTCCGCGGGCACCCCGGGACGCGGCCTGACGGTGTCGAGCTCCGGCGGCCGGGTCACGGTGAGCAGCGACGGCGCGACCCTCGTCGACGAGGTCCTCCCGCTGACGGCGTGCACCTACCGGTTCGTCGCGGACGGCACGACGACGACGCTGACCCGCGACGGCCAGGTCCTCGCCTCGCTCCCCGCGCTGGCCCCGCAGGTCGCCGAGCTCGCGACCGAGGCGCCGGGCACCCCCGGCCTCGCCGCCACGATCCACCCCGACGACCGCTACTCCTCGGTGCCGAGCGCTCTGAAGCTGACGCTGCTGATCCTGCACGCGATCGCACTCGCGACGACGCTCGTGCTCGCCTGGCGTCGGTGGCGCGGCACCCCACGCCCCGGCGCGCGCCCCCGGCCGACGCTCGCCGACGCGGCCGTCGTCGTCATCAGCGCCGCGTGGGTCGTGCTCTCGCCGGTGCAGAACGACGACTCGTGGTACCTGCTCATGGCCCGCAACGCGACGCCGACGGGCTTCATCGGCAACCAGATCTACATGTTCGACACGACGGAGAACCCGTTCGTCGGCAGCCAGTACCTCATGGCGGTCTGGGGGCACCTCGGGAACCTGCTCGGCATGCCGGGGTGGGGCCTGCTCTGGATGCGGGTCCTGCCGCTGCTGCTGGGCCTGCTCACCTGGTTCCTGCTGCGCGCGGTGCTCGCGAGCGCCCTCGGGCGCATCTCTCGACGCGGGTGGGTGCCGTGGACGCTGCTCGGCGCCCACCTCGCGTGGTTCCTGCCCTACGGGATGGCGCTGCGCCCCGAGGTGTTCATCGTCCCGCTGTTCGCCGCGGTGATGCTGCTCTGCGAGGTGGCGCGCCGGCGCGAGGCGGTCGGCCCGCTGATCCCGGCGACGGCCGCCGCGGCGCTCGCCGTCACGGTCTCGCCGGG
>JAVXWR010000391.1:0-2687 GCA_032230725.1 Actinomycetota bacterium | reverse complement strand
GCGGCATCCTGCACCACGCCCCGAGCCTCGTGGCGTTCACCAACCCGACGATCAACTCGTACCACCGCCTGGTCCCCGGCTTCGAGGCCCCGATCAACCTCGTGTACTCGAACCGGAACCGCTCGGCCTGTGTGCGCATCCCGATCACCGGTGACAACCCGAAGGCCAAGCGCCTCGAGTTCCGCTGCCCCGACTCGTCGGGCAACCCGTACCTGGCCTTCGCCGCCATGATGATGGCCGGTCTGGACGGGATCCGGAACAAGATCGAGCCCCCGACGCCGGTCGACAAGGACCTCTACGAGCTCCCGCCCGAGGAGGCCGCGAACATCGCGCAGGTGCCCGCCGGTCTCGAGGTCGCGATCAACAACCTCGAGGAGGACCACGACTACCTGCTCGAGGGTGGCGTGTTCACCTCGGACCTGATCGAGAAGTGGGTCGAGCTCAAGCGCGACGACATCACGGGCCTGCGCCTGCGCCCGCACCCGTACGAGTTCGAGCTGTACTACAACTGCTGACCACCGGCGGCTGACGCGACGGCCCGGTCACCCTGCGGGGTGGCCGGGCCGTCGTGCTGTGTCAGAAAAGTCTCTCCGCAGACACTGGACGGCCGGAAACCGTCGTCGATCTCCACGACGGCGGGCCCGCGCTCAGCGCCGGTCGCGCAGGTCCTCGCGCGGGGACAGGGCCGCGGCGGCCACGTACTGGTAGACGTAGCGGACCTCCTGGCCCTGGCTGATCGGCACGCACACCCAGCCGACCCACTCCCCCGTCGTCGTGCGCCGCCACCCGAGCAGCTCGCCCGGGACCCGGCTCTGCAGGTCCACGCCCTCCGGGACCGCCAGCGGGGGCCGGCCCGGCGGGCGCGGGTACGCGACGGCGAGGTCCACCCAGACCCGGCGGACCTCGGTCCGCTGCAGGGCGCCCGAGCGCTCGTTCCGACGCTGCGCCGGACCTCGCTCGTCGAACACGTGTTCGATGATGACGGGTCCCCCGGGCCCGACGCCAGCCGGCGCGGCCGTCCCGTTCGCGTGTTCGTGCCCACGGACGCGACGCGAGAGGCCGGTCAGTCCACCGCCGAGAACGCCTCGTCCACCACCGCGCGGGCGTGCCGCGTGACCCGCCGGTAGTCGTCGATGCAGGCCCCCGGGTCGTCCTCCGGGTAGCCGAGCACCGAGGCGATCGCCGCCAGCTCCCGCCCCGAGCGCGGCAGCTGGTCGGTGGGCTTGCCGCGGACCAGCGTCGCCACGCCGCGCACCCGCGTCGCCGTCGTCCACCCGGCCACCAGCGCCTCCGCCCCGTCGGCGGAGAGCAGCCCGGCGTCGCGCAGCGCGTCCAGTGCCTCCAGCGTCGAGGTCGTGCGCAGGGCCGGCAGCCGCCCGGCGTGCTGGAGCTGCAGGAGCTGCACGGTCCACTCGACGTCGGCGAGACCGCCGGTCCCGAGCTTCGTGTGCAGCGCCCGGTCGGCACCGCGCGGGAGGCGCTCCGCGTCGACCCGGGCCTTCATCCGCCGGATCTCCATCGCCGCCGACTCCGGCAGGCCCTCCACCGGGTACCGGTACGGCGCGATCATCTCGACGAACCGCTCCCCCAGCCCGATGTCGCCGGCCACCGGCCGCGCCCGCAGCAGGGCCTGGCACTCCCACGTGGCCGCCCAGCGCCGGAGGTAGTCCGCGTACGAGGCGAGCGTGCGCACCAACGGGCCGCTGCGTCCCTCGGGCCGCAGCTTGGTATCGACCTCGAGCGGCGGGTCCGGGCTCGGCGCGCCCAGCGCGCCGGTGACCGCCTCGATCACCCCGCGTGCGTACGTCGTCGCGTCCTGGTCGGAGACACCCTCGGCGGGCTCACACACCGCGACCACGTCGGCGTCCGAGCCGTAGCCCAGCTCCGCGCCGCCGAGCCGGCCCATCCCGATGATCGCGATCCGCGCGGGCGGGGTCGCGTCGCCGACGCTCTCACGGACCGCGGCCTCGAGAGCGCCCCGCAGCACCGCGACCCACACGCTCGACAGCGCGGCGCACACGCTCGGCACGTCCGAGAGCCCCAGCAGGTCCGCGCACGCGACCCGCAGCAGCTCCACCCGGCGCAGCGAGCGGGCCACGTTGCCCGCCGAGCGCGGGTCGGCGTGGCGGGCCACCGCCGCCTGCAGGGAGACCGCGACCTCCGCCGGGTCGCGGGCGACGAGGTCCGAGGACGGACCGTCGCCCCCGAGCAGCCGCAGCACCTCCGGCGAGCGCGGCATCATCTCGGCGACCCAGCGGGAGGTGCCCAGGACGTAGCACAGCCGGTCCGCGGCCAGGCCCTCGTCGCGCAGCAGCGCGAGGAACCACGGCGTGGCCGCGAGCGCCTCGGAGACCTTGCGGTAGGCGAGGAGCCCGTGGTCGGGGTCGGCGGTGTTGCCCAGCCGGTCGAGCAGCACCGGCATGAGCGCCCGCTGGATCCGTGCGGCCCGGCTGGTCCCCGCGGTCAGCGCGGCCACGTGCTTGAGGGCCCCCGACGGCGAGCTCCAGCCCAGCGCCGCGAGCCGCTTGGTCGCGGAGGACTCGGTGAGCACCAGCCCGTCGCTCGGCACCCGCGCCACCGACTCCAGCAGCGGCCGGTAGAAGAGCTTCTCGTGCAGGCGCCGGACCCGGACCGTGTTCCGGGAGCGCTCGGCCTGCAGCACCCCGACGGCGTCGCGGCGCCCGTCG
>JAVXWR010000760.1:0-4896 GCA_032230725.1 Actinomycetota bacterium | reverse complement strand
CGCGTCGTGCGCCGCGACCGCCGCGGCGAGCAGCGCGACGTCGACCCGCCGGGGCGGGGTGTAGCCCTCGGCCATCATGGTGTCGAGCCACCAGGTGTCGACCTCGCCGGAGACGAGCTCCGGCCGGTCGAGCAGGTCGAGCAGGAACGCCTTGTTCGTGGTGCCGCCGTCGATGACGACCGCGGTCTGGCGCACGGCGCGCGCCAGCCGCGCCCGGGCCTCGGTCCGGCTCTGCCCCCAGGCGATCACCTTGACGATCATCGAGTCGAACTGCGGCGGGATCACGTCGCCCGTCGCGACCCCGGTGTCGACGCGGATGCCCGGACCGGTCGGCAGGACGAGGTACTGGATGCGGCCGGGGGCGGGCGTGAAGCCGTGCTCGGGATCCTCCGCGGCCAGGCGCGCCTCGATCGCGTGCCCGCGCTCGGCGGGCGCGGCCGGCGCGATGTCGGCGAGCGTGCCCCCCAGGGCCACATGGAGCTGGAGCTTGACGATGTCGACGCCGGTGGTCGCCTCGGTCACCGGGTGCTCGACCTGCAGTCGGGTGTTGACCTCCATGAACGACAGCAGCTTCTGCTCGGGCTCGTCGAGGAACTCCACGGTGCCCGCGTTGACGTAGCCCGCCGCCCGCGCGAGGTCGGCGGCTGCCGTACGCAGCTGCGCGTCCTGCTCGGCGTCGAGGGCGGTGGACGCCGATTCCTCGATCACCTTCTGGTTGCGACGCTGGACGCTGCAGTCGCGCACCCCGAGGGTCCACACGTCGCCCGCGGCGTCGGCGACGACCTGGACCTCGACGTGCCGACCGCCCGCGACCGCCCCCTCGAGGAACACCGTCGCGTCGCCCGCGGTCCGCTCGGCCTCGGCCCCCGCCCGCGTGACGGCCTCCTCGAGCTGGTCGGGCCCGGCCACGAACCGGATCCCGCGCCCGCCCCCGCCGGCGGTCGCCTTCACCATCAGGGGGTAGCCGATCTTCTCGGCCGCCGCCTGCGCGGCCTCGGCGTCGGCGACCGGGCCACCGCTCCAGGGGGCCATCGGCACGCCGACCTCGTCGGCCAGCCGCTTGGACTCGATCTTGTCGCCGAGGCGGCGCATCACCGCGGCGGACGGGCCGACGAACACGACGCCGAGGCGCTCGCACAGCTCGGCGAACTCGGCACGCTCGGAGACGAAGCCCCAGCCGGGCCACACCGCCTCCGCGCGACACGCACGCAGCGCCTGCTCGAGCTCGGCGAGATCGAGGTACGGGGACGACCCGAACGTCCCTTCCTCGGGGTCGGCGGGGCCGATCAGCACGGCCTCGTCGGACTCGCGCACGAACATGGCGTGGCGGTCCGCGGCGGTGTGCACGGCGATGGTGCGCAGCGCGAGCCTGCCCTCGGCGTTCCACTCCCGCACCGCGTTGATCAGTCGCATGGCCGGCTCGCCCCGGTTGACGATCGCGAGCCGTGAGAAGCCGTGTCCGGCCTGGTCGCCCATCGTGGTCACTCGCCGAACGCGACGCGGACGTCGTCGGTGGTGGTGGCGGTCCCCCGGGCGGTGAGCGCGGCCCCGTCCCCGGGCAGGGGCCGGGGCACCACCTCGTCGGCCACGATGGCGGGGTCGATGCGCATCACCGTGTACCCGCCGACCGCCCCTGCGCCGAACGCCGGCGTGAAGACCCGGGTCGGCCGGCTGATGACACCGTCGCGGACCGCGTCGTACAGCGCGATCGGGATGCTCGCCGCGGACACGTTGCCCATCTTCTCGATGTTGAAGTACAGCTGCTCGGCCGTCACTCCGGCCTTTCCCGCGAGGTCGAGGATCATGGTCTTGTTGGCCTGGTGCGGCACGATCAGCTCGACGCTCTCGAGCAGCGTGCGCCCGGCGTCGTCCGGGTCGGGTTCGGCGCCGACCTCCTCGAGCATCTGGGCCAGGTACCGCCGGACCAGCGCCTTGACCTCCGGGCCGTACACCGTGAGGTCGTTGTCGAAAGCGGGGTTCGGCCAGATGATCGAGTTGACCTCGCTGTGCGGCCCGCTCGCGTAGGTCTGGAACAGCTCGACGTCACCGGCGGATCCGGGCGCGGCGGGCGCGATCACCATCGCCGAGGCACCGTCGCCGAACATCATCCGCGAGGTCCGGGCACTGCCGATCTTGTCGGAGAACTTCTCGACGCACACCAGCAGCACCGGCCGGTCGACCTCCTGCAGCTGCCGGATGGCCTCGGCCACCCCGTAGGGCAGGCCCGCGCAGGCCGCCACCAGGTCGACCGAGGCGTGGGTCTGCGCCAGGCCGAGCTCGCCGGAGAGCCAGCACGCCGCCGACGGGATCTGCCGGTTGCTCGTGCAGGAGCTCACCAGCACCGCGCCGATCTCCCGGGCCTCCCGCCCCGACTTGGCCAGGGCGGCGCGGGCGGCGACGAGAGCCAGCTCCTGTGGTTCCAGGCTGGTGTAGCGGCGCTCCTCGATCCCGGTCTTGGCGGCGATCTCGTCCGCGGCCATCGGCGACCAGGAGAAGCTCGCGTTCCGGATGACGTCGGTGTTGTCGCAGACGTGCTCGCCGCGCACGATGGCGAGCGCCTCGATCGCCGGACGTATCCCGAACAGATCCCGCACCCGGACCGGGGGGTAGGAGGTGGCCGGCGCCACCGCCTCCACCTCGGCGGTCGGCGTCCCCGGGGCCGCCTCGGCGCGACCGCGCGCTCCCCTGACCCGGTCGATGAAGGCCATCACCTCCCGACTGCGGGGGTGGAAGGCGACCACGAAGTCGTCGTCGCCGATGTCGGCGGAGCGGCGGAGCTCGGTGCGCGAGCGGTCCCACGGGTACTGGTCGTGCAGGACCATCGCCCACCGCAGCAGGGCCTCGAGCTCGGGGACCGTCTCCTCGGCGTCGAGGATCTCCCCGGTGGTGAACGTCGGGTAGTCGGGGTCGTGGTCGGGCATGACGAAGGTCAGCGCCGTCGGGTCGTCGAGGAACTCGCCGACCGTCGGCTTGATGGCCGGCAGCTCGGTCGCGTGGTGCAGCTTGTGCCGGAAGACGTCGAAGAGCAGGTCGAACACCCGGCCCTCGGCCTCGGCGTCCCACGTCGGGGACAGCTCGTGGTAGGCCCGCTCGACGGCCCCCACCTTGCGGGCACCGTCCTCCCAGGGCGTCAGCACCGGGAGGAAGACGTCGTTCCGGTGCTTCGCCAGGTCACGCCAGCGCGTGGGCCGCTTCTCGTACATGGTCGTCGCGTACCGGTTGACCCAGAAGAGGTTCTGGCCGATGTCGCGCAGCAGCTGGAACCGCCCCGGGTAGGCCCCGGACTCGACCCGTTCGAGGATCTCCGTCCCCGTCGGGGCCTTGGCCTCGAAGTCCCGCTCGATCACGGCGGTCAGGTGCTCGAGGGTGTCGAGCACCGAGAAGTCGAGCTCACCGAGCACGTTCGCCGGGAACACCAGTCGACCGTGCCGGTTGACCACGAACGGCTTCACGAGCCACCCCGCCCGGGGATCTCGTCGACCACGCGGTGGGTCGTCCCTCCGCTGCCCGTCCGGGTCATCGTCGTCCCGCCCGTCGTCGTGGGTTGGTCCGCCAGGGGCTGGGGCGAGGTGGACGCCGCGCCGAGGCCGTCGGAGACGAACGTACGTCGGGGACGCTACTGCGTCGCGCGCCCGGCCAGAACCCGCCGACGGCCAGGTTGCTCCGTTGCGATCGGGCGCTACCCCGACATGATCACGTCCGCCCGGTCAGGTGCGGCGACACGGTCGAGGTCGCGACGTACACCGTGTTGGTCGCCTCCCGTCCCTGCAGGGGGTTCGCGAACCGGACGAGGTTCGCCTCGGCCGTCGCGAACACGTCGGCCAGCACGGCCGTGAACGCATCGTCGGGCGGATCGTTCGACCAGAGCGCGAACACCCCACCGGGATGCAGGCGGGCGGCCAGGCGGGCGACCCCGGCCCGGTCGTAGAACTCGGCGTGGCCGGGATCGAGCACGTGGCGCGGCGAGTGGTCGATGTCCACCACCATCGCGTGGAAGAGCCGACCGGGATCGGACGGGTCGAATCCCGTCGGGGACCGGAGCATCCCGAAGAAGTCGCCGTGCAGCAGGACGCACCGCTCGTCGGAGGTCAACGACTCCGCAGCAGGCACCAGGCCCTGCTGGTGCCACTCGATGACCTCGCCGAGCGCCTCGACCACCGTGAGCCGACCCACCCGCGGGTCCTCGAGCACCGTCCGGGCCGTGTAACCCAGCCCGAGTCCACCGACGAGCACGTCGAGGTCGGTCCCCGGCACCGCCGCCAGGGCGAGACGGGCCATCTCCACCTCGGCGACGGTGAACATGCTCGACATCAGGAATTCGTCGCCGAGCTTGATCTCGTAGACGTCCACGTCGGAGGACGGGGCCCGCCGGCGACGCAGCACGAGCTCACCCATCGGGGTCGGCCGCCGGTCGAGCTCCTGGAATCGGCCCTTCACCCACACACGTCCCGGTCCGGCCCACGCACCCGGCGAGAGTAGTCAGCGATCCGTGGATGCGGAACCGCAGTCGATCTGGCCAATGGCGAAAACGAGCGGTATGTTCCTCCTGAACCGGGCAACAGACCGGCCCCCTGCGATGCCGCACACACCACCCCGGCTCGTGGCCCGCCACCTTCTCCGACGCCAGTACCCCGGACCTCGGTACGGCGTTTCCTCCCGACACGGACTCTCGTCGACGAGACCGGAACCGACCGATGAACGTGATCGACGGATCCGGGCCGATGCCGCCACCGCAGCCGATCGAGGTCTGCGGACGTCGACGCGCGAGGCCGGCCTCGGGCGCCTCGTCCGAACATCTCGTGACCAGACACGTCGTGGACCGACCGCGACGAGGGCCTCCGAACCCACCCTCGTCGCGGTCTGCAGCGCGGTGCAGGAGCGCCCTCCCGGCTGCCC
>JAVXWR010000736.1:0-3469 GCA_032230725.1 Actinomycetota bacterium | reverse complement strand
GTCTCGCGCTACCACGGCGGGGCGTTCGTGGTCTTCTCCGGCACGCTGAACGACAACATGGAGGTGGCCGCGGTCGCGGGCTCGCACGCCTCGGTGATCGGCGGCGCGCCCGCGGCCGCGGTGGTCTTCGCCGGCGAGGTCGGCAAGCGCACCGCCGCCGATCCCCGCGTCGCCGACCTCGAGACCCGGATCGCGGAGGCGCTCGAGCGCGACGAGGACGTCACCGAACTGCGCGGCGAGCTGGCCGTGGTCCGGCCCACGGTGCGCTCGGAGAAGCTCGGTGAGCTGGCCGACGAGTTCGACGCGCACCACTCCATCGCCCGCGCCCAGGAGGTGGGCTCGGTGCACACCATCGTCGCGCCCACCCGGTTGCGGCCCTACCTGGCCGACGCGGTGCAGCGGGGCATGGCCCGCACGCAGGCCCGGCGCAGCGGAGGCTCCACATGACGATCACGGACAGCACTCGCCTCCTCCTCGACCTCGAGCCGGTGGTCACCGAGAACCTCGACCGGCACCTCGGCGTCGCGAAGGACTGGATGCCGCACGAGTACGTGCCGTGGAGCCTCGGGCGCGACTTCGCCGATCTCGGCGGCCAGGCCTGGGACCCCGAGCAGTCCTCGTTGTCACCGGTCGCCCGCACCGCGCTCGAGGTCAACCTGCTGACCGAGGACAACCTGCCCAGCTACCACCGCGAGATCGAGCGGGCGTTCGGGCGCGACGGCGCCTGGGGGACGTGGGTGCATCGGTGGACCGCCGAGGAGGCCCGGCACGCCTACTGCATCCGCGACTATCTCCTGGTCACCCGCGGCGTCGACCCGGACGAGCTGGAGCAGGCGCGGATGGAGGTGATGCAGACCGGGTACGACGCGGCGGAGAAGCCCATCCTGCACGTGCTCTCCTACGTCTCCTTCCAGGAGCTCGCGACGCGGGTGTCGCACCGCAACACCGGCAAGTTCGCCGGCGACCCGATCGCCGAGAAGCTGCTCACCCGGGTCTCGACCGACGAGAACCTGCACATGGTCTTCTACCGGAACCTCGCGAAGGCGGCCCTGGAGATCGCGCCCACCGCGACCCTGCGGGCGATCGTCGACGAGGTGGTCGGCTTCGAGATGCCGGGCGCGGTCATCCCGGGCTTCACCCGCAAGGCCGTGCAGATCGCCCAGGCCGGCATCTACGACCTGCGCGTGCACCACGACGAGGTGATCTGGCCGCTGCTGCGGCACTGGCGGGTGTTCGAGCTCGAGGGCCTCGACGGCGAGGGGGAGAAGGCCCGTGACGAGCTCGCCGACTTCCTCACCACCAGTGAGGCCCAGGCCGTGCGGTTCGAGGAACAGCGGGACCGGGCCCGGGCGCGCAAGGCCGCCAGGCAGGGCGACTGAACGAACGCTCCCCGCCCAGGTGGGGGTGGTGCCGCCGAGCGCATCGAGCTTGTTGCGTCTCTCGCAACGGTCCTAACGTGTGGTGTGAGCGAGGACCAGCACAGCCGTTGGGTCGGGTCGATGCCTGACATCTACGACCGCTGCCTGGGCGCCGCGGTCTTCCGGCCGTTCGCGGTCGACCTTGCGCGCCGGGCGGGAGGGCTCGAGCCGAACCGCGTGCTGGAGATCGCCGCGGGCACCGGCATCGTGACCGCCGAGCTTCTCGCCGCCGTCCCCAACGCCCACGTCACGGCGACCGATCTCAATCCGGCGATGGTCGAGGCGGGAAGGTCCCGTGTTCCGGGAGCCGAGTGGCGTCAGGCCGACGCGACGTCTCTTCCCTTCCCGGACGGTGTCTTCGACGTGGTCGTGTGCCAGTTCGGGGTCATGTTCTTCCCGGACCGCCCGGCGGCGTACTCGGAGGTCGCCCGGGTGCTGCGCGCTTCCGGGGTGATGCTGTTCAACACCTGGGACACGGTCGACACGCACGGTTTCGCGCAGGCCCTTCTCGAGGGCCTGGAGGGCGCTCTCCCCGGCGACGTCCCGCCGTTCGTCTCGGAGGTGCCCCATGGCTACGCCGACCCGGAAGTGGTTGCGAGGGACCTGACGGAGGCCGGATTCGAGGTGGATTCGGTCGACACCGTGACGCTCGAGGGGCGGGGCGCCTCCGCGTCGGACGTCGCGACCGGTTTCTGCGCCGGCACCCCGCTGCGCGGGCAGATCGAGGCGCGGGGTGACCTCGACGCCACGACGAGCCTGGTCGGCAGGGCGATGACCGCCCGCCTCGGCGAGGGACCGGTCTCGGCCTCGATGAGGGCGCACGTCGTCCAGGCCCGTCCCGGTCGGGACAGGTGACCGCGCATCGTGCACCGGCCGGTTCGCCGGGGAAGGGCGACATCAGAGCCGGGTCGCGGCGCGGACCAGGCCCGCGACGGCGCGGGAGCGGCTGTGCGGCGGCCAGGCGATCACCGTCGTCACGCGCGCCGCGTCGACGATCGGGACGGTGGCGAGATCCTCGCCGAGGTGGCCGCGGACGGACTCGGGCAGCACCGCGCACGCCCGCCCGAGGGCGATGAGCTGGAGCAGCTGCACGTTGTCGCGGACCTGGGGGCCGGGCCCGTCGGGATAGGTCCCGTCGAGGTCGGGCCAGCGGGGCAGGGGCAGCCCGGGCAGGTCGGCGACGTCGACGAGCCGGAGGTGGGGCCGCGCCGTGAGCGGGTGCCCGGCGGGCAGGACCGCGACCTGGCCCTCGGAGAGCAGCTCCTCGGTGTCGAACCCGGCGGTGTCGTCGAAGGGCCGGTGCAGCAGCCCGACGTCGGCGCGCCCGTCGCGCAGCAGGCGCTCCTGCTCGCCCGGCCCGCAGAGCAGGACCTCGACAACGGCGGCGTCCGGCTCCGCGGCGTGGGCGTCGAGCAGCTTCGCCAGCAGTTCGCGGGACGCACCGGCCTTGCTGACCAGGACGACGGCGGGCCGGCCGTCGGCCGCCAGTGCCGTGCGGCGGGTGCGGCGCTCCGCGGCCGCCAGGGCGTCGAGCGCCGCGCGGCCCTCGCGGAGCAGGACTGCGCCCGCCTCGGTGAGGCTGACCGCCCGGCTGGTGCGCTCGAGCAGGGGGGCGCCGAGACGCCGCTCGAGCTGGCTGATCGCGCGCGACAACGGGGGTTGCGCGATCCCGAGCCGTTGCGCGGCCCGCCCGAAGTGCAGCTCCTCGGCGACGGCCACGAAGTACTGCAGCTCCCGGGCCTCCACACCCTCACGGTATCGGGAAGATGGACCTGCATCGATACCCGTGCGGTATCGCCGCGCACCGGATCGGTGTTGGAGCTTGCCGGTCGTCCCAGCGCAGGATCGACGCCGTGAGCACACAGAGGACCGCGCTGGTGACCGGCGCGAACAAGGGCATCGGCTACGAGATCGCCGCCGGGCTGGGCGCGCTGGGGTGGAAGGTCGGGGTCGGCGCCCGGGACGGGGAGCAGCGCGAGACCGCCGTCGCGAAGCTGCAGGCCGCCGGCGTCGACGCGTTCGGCGTGCCGCTCGACGTGACCGACGACGCG
>JAVXWR010000725.1:0-8692 GCA_032230725.1 Actinomycetota bacterium | reverse complement strand
GGTCCGCAACGACTTCAAGTCGGTCGAGGACGTCGTCGAGCTGGTGCTCGACCAGGAGAAGCGCGTCACCGACCAGATCACGGTGCTGGCCCGCACCGCCCGCGACGGGGGCGACTACCTCGGCGAGCAGTTCATGCAGTGGTACCTCAAGGAGCAGGTCGAGGAGGTCGCCTCGATGACGACGCTGCTGCGCATCGTGCGCCGTGCGGGCGACAACCTGTTCCACGTCGAGGACTTCGTCGCCCGCGAGATGTCCGCCGTCGCCGGGACCGACCTGACGGCTCCGCCCTCGGCGGGCGGCGTGGCGACCCTCGGCGGCGGCTGACGGTTCCCGGCCGCCGGCTCTGGCGGCCGCGGCCCGGACCACCCACGCCCGCCCGGTGGGCCGCAGCACCGGCGCCAGCAGCTCGGTGAGGTGGGCGACGACGCGGACCGTGGCGAGCGCGGTCACGGCGGCGACGACGTCGACGAGCGCGTGCAGCACCACACCGTCGGCGAGGGCCTGCGTGCTCGTCGCGAAGTCGTGCCCCGCGGTCACGACGCCGAGCACCACCCCGATCGCCCAGCTCACCCACCACGCGAGCACCGGGCGCGACGGCGTCGGGCGCACGGCGGGGTCCGAGCCGGCGGCGGTGTGCTCGATCTCGGCGAGCGTGGACCCCGGGACGGTGAGGGTGAACGGCGGGAGGACGCAGCCGGCCAGCAGCAGCCGCGTCGAGCGCCACGGGCGCGTCCCGGACTCCTGCGCGGCGAGGCCGCGCGCCGCGAGCAGCCAGCGCAGGAACACGACGCCGGCCGCGAGCCCGGCGACCGGGGCGAGCAGCCCGAAGAGCGTCACGATGACGTCCGACCAGCCCAGCGCCACCCCGGAGAGGGCCCGGTCGCGGGACAGGACCAGCAGGACGTAGCGGAACACCTCCCCCGTGGCGGCGACCCCCGCGAGCAGGGCCGTGGTCACCGCGAGGCGGCGCAGCAGCCCGGCGTGGGCGCGCAGCGCGTCGCGTGGGTCCGTGGCGGGACGGGAGGGGAGCGGCCCGTCGGGGCTGCCCGGCTCCGGGCGCGCCGCCCACGGCCACAGGCTCCATCGCGGGACCTCGCGGTAGCGCGGGGGGCCGGCGTAGGGGCGGCGGGGACGGGCGGGCTCACGGGGACGCAGGGAGCCCGGCGTCGTCGCCACCCAGCGCACCCCGGAGAGCACGCGGCCGCAGTGCACGCAGAAGCGGACGGACTCCCCGGGCGGCTGCTCCCGGCCGCACCGCGGACAGGTCACGGGGCTACACCACCTGGGCGGGTCCCGGCCCGTCGGTGACCACCGGGCGCCCGGCGGCCTCCCAGGCGAGCATGCCGCCGTGGACGTTGACCGCCTCGCGGCCCTGGCCGACGAGGTACGCGGTCACCTGGGCCGAGCGCCCGCCGACGCGGCAGACCACCGCGAGCGGGCCCTCGGGGACCTCGTCGAGCCGGGAGAGGAACTGCGACATCGGCACGTGCACCGCGTCGGGCGCGTGGCCCGCGGCCCACTCGTCGTCCTCGCGGACGTCGAGCAGCGTCGCCCCCGCGGGCACCTCGGTCACCGTCACGGCGGGCACCTGGGACGTCATGTCTCCCATCAGATCACACGGTGCGCTACGCGCTCGTGAGCACTGATCCGTCCTGTGACACGGAATCGGGGGAGCACGCCGACAGGGCTCACGTGCCGGAGGCACCCGACGAACCGGCCCCGGTCATCGAGCGGACCTCCATCTCGGCGGCGCGCCGGTCGAGGTCGACCTGCTCCTCGGGCGGGATCCGCCCCGCGCCGACCATCGTCCCGACGACGCCGAGCAGGAACGAGAACGGGATCGACACGATGCCGGGGTTCGAGAGCGGGAACCAGGCGAAGTCGACCTCCGCGCCGAAGATCGACGTCTCCGCGCCCGAGACCACCGGCGAGAAGACGATCAGCACGATGCAGAGGCCGAGCCCGCCGTAGATGCTCCACAGCGCGCCCGTGGTGTTGAACTGGCGCCAGAACAGCGAGTACAGCAGCGTCGGGAGGTTCGCCGAGGCGGCCACCGCGAACGCGAGCGCCACGAGGAACGCGACGTTCTGGCCGTTGGCGAGGATGCCGCCGAGCACCGCCACGATCCCGACGACGAGGGCCGTGCGCCGCGCGACCCGCACCTCGGAGCCCGGCTCCGGCTTGCCGTCCTTGAGCACCGACGCGTAGACGTCGTGCGCGAAGGAGGCCGCGGAGGTGATCGTCAGCCCGGCGACGACGGCGAGGATCGTCGCGAAGGCGATCGCGGAGACGATGCCGAGCAGGACCGTCCCGCCGAGCTCGTAGGCGAGCAGCGGGGCCGCGTCGTTGACGTTCTTCGACGAGAGCAGCCCCTTCGGCACCAGCGCCGCGGCGCCGTACCCGATGACCAGCGTGAACAGGTAGAAGACGCCGATGATCCAGATGGCCCAGTTCACCGAGCGGCGGGCCTCCTGCGCGGTGGGCACCGTGTAGAAGCGCATGAGCACGTGCGGCAGGCCCGCGGTGCCGAGCACGAGGGCCACCGCGAGCGAGAGGAAGTCGATCCGGCTCGCGACCGTCTTGCCGTACTGGTTGCCGGCGTTGAGCAGGTTCGCGCTGACGTTCGCGTCCGCGGCCCCGAGGACCGACGACAGGTTGAAGCTGAACAGGCCGAGCACCCACACGGTCATCACCGCCGCGCCGATCACCAACAGGGTGGCCTTGATGATCTGCACCCACGTGGTGCCGCGCATGCCGCCGTAGAGCACATAGAAGATCATCACGAGCCCGACGAGCAGGATGACCAGCGACTGGCCGTCGAAGATGCCCGGCTCGTTGGGGACACCGAGCAGCAGCGAGATCAGCCCGCCGGCGCCCGCCATCTGCGCGAGCAGATAGAAGAACGAGACCACGAGCGTGGAGACCGCCGCCGCGGCGCGCACCGGGCGCTGGCGCATCCGGAAGCTCAGGACGTCGCCCATCGTGAAGCGCCCGACGTTGCGGAGCAGCTCGGCGACGAGCAGCAGGGCCGTCAGCCAGGCGACGAGGAAGCCGATCGAGTAGAGGAACCCGTCGTAGCCGTTCACCGCGATCGCGCCGGCGATGCCGAGGAAGGACGCGGCCGACAGGTAGTCCCCGGAGATCGCGATCCCGTTCTGCGGCCCGGTGAACGAGCTGCCCGCGGCGTAGAAGTCCGAGGCCGTCGTCGTCGACCGGCTCACCCGGTAGACGATCAGCAGGGTGAGGACGACGAAGACCAGGAAGATCCCGATGTTGAGCACCGGGCTGCCGAGCTGCGTCGGCTCCGCGGCCTGCTCCGGGAGACCGGTGACGGCCGAGGTGGTCACAGCTTCTCCTCCACGCGGGCCCGCAGCTCCGCAGCGGTCGGGTCGAGGTTCTTCTCCGCGTACTTCGCGTACACCACCGCGATGACGAAGGTCGAGACGAACTGCAGCAGGCCCAGCAGCAGGCCCACGGTCAGGTTGGTCCCGCCCAGGCGCGCGTTGACGACGCCGGGCGCGAAGTCCGCGAGCAGCACGTACAGGAGGAACCACGCCAGGAAGAGACCGCTCATCGTGAAGACGTAGCGCAGCCAGCGCGTGCGCAGCGCCCGGAACTCCGGGCTGCGCCGCATCTGTTCGTAGGGGGTCGGGGCGCCCTCATGGGGCGAGGGGCCACGGGGGCTCTCCTCGGTCGCGCTCATGGTCAAGCCCTCCGGGGGTCCCCGACGGCGGGGTGGACGTGCCGGGATCTCCGGGACGACGGGTTATTCAACGGCGCAACCCCGCCGCCGTCACTCGACGAGAGGTGCTCTTTTCGGGTGGCTCGTCCCGTGACGGTCGGTGTGGACTCGCCCGGATCGGCGCCGGGTCGCCGAGACGGCCGACTCAGCCGCGACTCACCCGCATCTCGCCGAGCCCGAGCCGTTCCGGAGCATGAAGACGCAGCAGGGTACGTCCGACCCCGGCCGGGACCCGGTTGGGGGTCGCCCGGCTCACCAGGACCATCGTCAGGGTGGCCAGCGGCACGGACACCGCAGCCGGCTGGCCGAGCAGGACGCCGGCGGTCCCGGGCAGGGTCGCCCCGAACAGCGTCGCGAGCGCGGCGCCGAGCGAGAGGACCCCGCCGACCACGATCCCGGCCACCGCGCCCCGGTCGGTCAGGCCGCGCCACCAGAGCCCCAGCAGCAGCAGGGGCGCGAACGAGGCCGCCGCGACCGCCAGCGCGAGCGCCGTGGTCTGGGCGAACTCGAGCCGGACCATGACGAGGGCGAGCACGATCGGGACCGCGCCCGCGACGTGCGCCGCGATGCGGAAGTCGCCGAGGCGGCCCGGGAGGACGTCGCTCGAGAGCACCCCGGCCACCGAGAGCAGCAGCCCCGCGGAGACCGCGAGCAGCGCCGTCGTGAGCCCGGCGGCGACCAGCCCGCCGAGGACCGCGCCCCCCCAGCCGCCCACCGCGATCGCCGGCAGCAGCAGCACCGCGGCGTCGCCGTCCCCGCCGACCAGCAGCTGCGGCGCGGAGAGGCGGGCGAGCGCCCCGAGCACGATGGGCGCGATGCTGAAGCCGCCGAGCAGCGCGAGGACGAGGACGGTGGAACGGCGCGCGGCCCGCCCGTCGGGGTTGGTGTAGTAGCGGACGAGCACGTGCGGCAGCCCGGCGACGCCGAGGCAGGTCGCGAGCAGCAGGGACCAGACCCAGAGCGGGTCGCGCTCCCCGGTGCCGAACGGGTGGTCCCACGCGTTCTGGTCGCTGACCGCGCCGTCGACCGCCGGGACGGGCGCCCCGGCCGGGAACCCGAGGGTGGTGCCCTCGCGCACGGTGCGCGGCCCCGGCGGCCAGGTCACGGTGCGGGTGGCGCCGTCGGCCGAGACCTGCACGGTGACCGGTTGCGTGACCTGGAGAGTGACCGGGTCGTGCACGGTCACGCTGGTGGGACGGTCGAACGTCGGCGGGCCGGGGGGCGTCGACCCGGCGACCCCGGACCCGAGGAACCAGGCGACGAGGACGACGGCCGGGATCGCGAGCGCGACCGCCTTGAACCAGAAGCCGAAGGCCTGCACGAAGGTCATCGAGCGCATGCCGCCGAAGGTCACCGCGGCCGTCACGACGAGGCCGACGACCAGCACCCCCACCCACGCGGGCGCCCCGGTGAGCACCGTGAGCACGAGGCCGGAGGCCTGCAGCTGCGGGACGAGGTAGAGCCAGCCGATGACGACGACCACCACCGTCGTCAGGGTGCGCAGCAGCCCGGAGTCGAGCCGCGTCTCGGCGAAGTCGGGCACCGTGTAGGCGCCCGAGCGCCGTAGCGGGGCGGCGACGAAGAGCAGGAGCACGAGGAACCCGGCGACGAAGCCGAGCGGGTACCAGAGCCCGTCGACCCCGTGGCTCAGCACGATCCCGGCGACCCCCAGGAAGGACGCCACCGACAGCGACTGCCCGGCGATGGCCGCGGCGTTCGCGCGGCTGCGCACGGTGCGCGAGGCGGCGAGGAAGTCGTCGGTGGACCGGGTGACCCGCACGCCGAGCGATCCGATGCCGATGACCGCGGCCGCCGCGAGGCCGGCCAGGACGAGCGCGACCACGACGTCGGCGGTGGACACCGCTCAGTCCTCGACGTCGTCGGCGAAGTCGAGCTCGTTGCGTTCCGCGTGGCGCGTGTAGAGCCACCCGAGGACCAGCAGGAAGGGGAACGAGAACACGCCGAGCAGCAACCAGGGCAGCCCGATCCCGAGGACGGGCGCCGCGTCCGACACCGCCGGCATCGTGAGGAAGACGATGGGCAGCACGCCCAGGACGAGGACCACCACCGCGGCCAGCCGCAGCGCGAGCGTCAGCTGGGAGCGCATGAGGTTGGAGAGCAGCAGCTCCCCGGTCGCGGTCTGCGCCTCGATCTCGGCGACCGTGCCGACGGCGCGCGTCGGGGAGCGCCGTTCGGCGAGCACGATGCGCACCCGCTCGGGCGTGGGCCCGTCGGCGTCGTCGCCCTCACGGGCGCGCCAGGCGAAGATCGGCCGCTTGTCGTCGGACTGCGGGACGTCCTCGGAGGCGGTCACCCCCGAGGCCGGGAAGGTCGACGCGAGCGGGAGGCCCCGCACCGGCGTCGGGGCGATCGCGCTCGGGTCCGGCGCGGCCGGGGTGGGCGGGCCGGCCGGCGGGGCGGTGTCGGGGGCCGCGTGGGCCGGGGTGTGCGCCCGTCCGGTGGGGACGCCGCGCAGCGGGGCGGCGTCGGCGGCGGGGACGACGGCGAAGCGCTCGGTCTCGGCGTCCGGCGCGGCGTGGCGGGGGCGGTAGTCGGGGGGCGGGGTGTGCCCGGAGCTGGGCGCGCCGTCGGGCAGGGCGTGACGCCCGGGCGGGCGGGGGCCCTCCGCCCGGGCGGCGCTCTCCGGCCCCGGGGCCTCGTCCGGCGCGTCCGCCGGGTCGGAGCTGCCGGTCGGCTCGGCCGAGGCGCGGCGCGCGCGGGCCCGGGCCACGGCCGGACCGCCGTCGGGCTCGGCGGCGCGGGCGGCGGGCGTCGCCGAGCCACCGGGGAGCTCCGCGGGGCGCCCGGCGTCGTCGGGACCCGACGGGTCGGCCGGGCCGGGGTGCTCTCCCCCGGTCCGGGTCCGGCCGTCGGTGGCGGTCACCGCCGGCCCCACGCCTGTTTCGTCGACCGGACCAGGCGGTCCTTGAGCTCACGGGTGTGCCGCCGGCTCACCGGGAGCTCCGCGATCTCGCCCGTGCCGCCCCCGTTGCCCAGGCGTACGACGTAGCCGGAGCCGGCGAGGCGGAGCTCGGTGATCAGCGGCAGCGCGACCAGGTACGAGCGGTGGATGCGCACGAACCCGGCGTCCGACCAGCGCTCCTCGAGCACGGAGAGCGGGATGCGCACGAGGTGGCTGCCTTCGGTCGTGTGCAGGCGGGCGTAGTCGCCCTGCGCCTCGACCCAGCGCACCGTGGAGCGCTGCACGAGCTTCGTCGTGCCCGCGAGCTCGACGGGGATCACCTCGTCGTCGCCCTCCTCCTCGACGGCGGGCTCGACCGAGACGGTCGTGCCCCGCGAGGCGAGGATGCGGGTGAGCGAGGCGTACAGACGCTCCGGGCGCAGCGGCTTGAGCAGGTAGTCCACCGCGCCGACGTCGAACGCCTCGACCGCGCGGTCGTCGTGCGCGGTCACGAAGACCACCGACGGCGGGATCACGTAGCGCGAGAGCACCTGCGCGAGCTCCAGCCCGTCGAGCCCCGGCATGCGGATGTCCAGGAACAGGACATCCACGTCGGACTGCTTGGCGGGCGAGGAGATGCCCGCCGGCGGGGTGCCGAAGCCGCCGATGCTCACCTGGTCACCGCCGGTGAGGATGCGCAGGGCGGAGATGGAGTCGTTCGCCTTCAGCACCGTGGTGACGCGCTGGTCCTGCTCCAGGAGGTAGGCGAGCTCCATGAGCGCAGGTTCCTCGTCGTCGACCGCGAGGACGACCAGGCCGTCGTTGTCGTTGGTAGTCACTGCCTCGCCATCCTGCCCAAGGGTCGGTCCCGCGTCCACGATAGGGACCCGGCCGGTCGGGCGATCCCGGGGTGCCGGTCGTGACGCGCCGACGGAGGAGGACATGCGGACATCGTCACCCGTTCACCGGCGGTTCAGGGTCCCGCCGGCCCGGGAGCGTCGGTCCCCGGGCCCAGCGAGTCGGTGATGGAGCGTTCGGACTCCTCCCACGCCGCCGTGCCCTCGACCACCGCGCGGCGCACGGCGTCGAGCTGGCGCGACAGGTCGTCGGCCGCCGGGACGGTGTCGGTGACCAGCAGCTCGCGGTACCAGGCGGCCATCTCGGCGTTGTCCTGGCCGGTGCCGGTGGCCAGCGGGTCCTCCGCGAGCCGGCGCAGCGCCTCCCGCGCCTCGGCGACGGTGCGCTCCAGGTCGTCCACTCGGCCCGCGAAGCGCCGTGCGTCGGCGGGGTTCAGTGCCGCGGACCCGTCCGCACCGGAGGGCGTACCGGGCCCGGGCCCCAGGGGTCCCGGTCCGCTCATACGGTCCTCCTTCCGGACGGGCGCGGGCCGAGCGCGGCCTCGAGCTCACCGCGGACCGCCGGCGAGGCCGCGTCCTCCCCGACGAGCCGGGCCCGCCCCGGCCGTCCGCGCCCGGGCACGTCGCGCGTGTGCCCGGGATCGTGCCGCAGCCGGTACCGACCGCGGGGCCCGTCCAACCATTTGATCGTGACATCACCACGTTCTCCGACAGAACTTACCTCGTTCGGAGCAGTTGCCACCCCGATCTGTGTCCACGCCTCGGTGGACGCCAGGACGTCGTCGACGGCGCGACGCTCCCGCTCGCGGCGCGCCGTGGCCGGTGCGTCCGGCCCGGCGGCACCGATGGTCGCCGGGACCTCCAGCGGTGGCCCGGGGGCCGCCGGGCGGGGCGGGACGAGCGCGAGCAGCCCGGGGACGAGGCCGGCGGGGTCGAGCGGGCGGACGGCGACGTCCGCGTCCGCGTGGTCGGCCGACCACAGCAGGGCCCCGTCAGCGGCGCTGCCGAGGGCGACCGCGGCACACGGCGTCGTCGCGCTGCGCCGCACCAGGTCGACCTGGCGGGTCCGGTCGCGCACGGCGGTCCCGACGGCGAGCAGCACGGCCGCCGGGCCGGGCTCGAGCAGCCCGCGGGCGCGCAGGCCGTCCTCGACGCGGGCCCGGGCGAGCACGGTCTCGTCGTCACGCTCC
>JAVXWR010000711.1:0-2618 GCA_032230725.1 Actinomycetota bacterium | reverse complement strand
CCCGACGCCGGCCTCGACCGCCCGCGCCATCAGCCCGCCGCAGGTGAGGGTCTCGTCGTCCGGGTGGGCGTGGACCAGGACCATCCGGCGGGGCACGGGCACGCCGTGGACCCTAACCGCGGGGCGTTCGGCGGGCCGCGGACCGACCGGGTGGACCCTGGTGGGGCGGTCCGGTCGCTCCGGGCCCCGACGGAGGTCCACTCGGTGCGGCGCCTACTCCTGACGGTCGT
The DNA here is from genome assembly GCA_032230725.1 of Actinomycetota bacterium. Classification (GTDB taxonomy): domain Bacteria; phylum Actinomycetota; class Actinomycetes; order Mycobacteriales; family Pseudonocardiaceae; genus Actinomycetospora. The sequence continues at coordinate 2,388 of JAVXWR010000711.1, read as the reverse complement.
CCTCCGGGAGCGGGCCCAGCGTGGCGAACGCGTCGAGCACCGGCTCGACGTCGCCGGAGCGGGTCCAGGCGCGGAGCTGGTCGGCCGAGCGGCGGGCCAGCAGCGCGCGGGCGAGCTCGAAGTCCGGGGCCGCGATCACGACGTCCGCCTGCTCCGGGTCGCCGCCGTCGGACGCCCACGACCAGGACTCCCCGACCAGCCCCAGGGTGGTCCCCTCCGGTAGCCGGGCACCGACCCGCGGCGCGAACCGGTCCCGGATCGCCGCCAGCCCGTCGGTGTCCTGGCCGCCGGAGACCCCGAGGGCGCCGCGCAGGTCCTGCTCGTGGATGACCACGTCGCCGAGCGGACGCGTGCCGTGCTCGGCCATCCACCCACGCAGCGGCTCGGCGGTCTCGCGCCACTCCTCGACGAGGTCGGCGACGGAGCGGTCCTTGCGCTCGTCGACCTGCTTCGCGGTCCACTCCGGGTTGTGGTCGTCGGGCTCGTCCCCGGCGACGACGTCGCTGCCCAGCCCGACCATGTGGGAGAACAGGTCCCGCGCCGTCCAGTCCGGGCAGGCGGGGACCGTGCGCTCCACCTGCTCGTCGGTCGCGGCCTCCATCAGCGCGATCACCCGCGCCTGGGCCCGGCTCCACTCCGCGATCTCGTCCACGGCTGCTCTGTACCCGTCCCCGCCGAGCCACCCACCGGCGTCGAGCGACCACCCCTAGAGCCCGCCTAGACGCGGCGAGAATGCCGTTCGCTCCGACACGGGGCAGGGCCTACGCCGCCGAGTCCGCGTCGCCGTCGGGGAAGTGGCAGGCGAACGTGTGCCGCCCGGCCGGGTCGGAGGGACGCAGCAGCGGGGTCTCGTCGGCACAGCGCTGCCGGGCCTTCGGGCAGCGGGTGCGGAAGCGGCATCCCGACGGCGGGTCCGCCGGGCTGGGGATCTCTCCGGAGAGCACCACGCGCGACCTGCGCCGGCGCCGCTCCGCGGCCGGATCCGGCAGCGGCACCGCCGAGAGCAGCGCCCGCGTGTACGGATGCCGCGCGTTGTCGTACACCGAGGCCGCGTCGCCGATCTCGACGACCTTGCCCAGGTACATCACCGCGACGCGGTCGGAGATGTGGCGGACCACCGAGAGGTCGTGGGCGATGAACAGGTAGGACAGCCCGAGTCGCTCCTGCAGGTCCTCGAGCAGGTTGACGACGCCGGCCTGCACCGAGACGTCGAGCGCGGACACCGGCTCGTCGAGGACGATCAGCCGCGGGTCCGCCGCGAGGGCCCGCGCGATCCCGATGCGCTGGCGCTGCCCGCCGGAGAACTCGTGGGAGTACCGGTTGCGGTGCTCGGCCTTGAGGCCCACCAGGCCGAGGAGCTCCTCGACGCGGGCGCGCAGGGCGGCCTCGTCGGGGTGCACGTCGTGGATGCGCAGCGGCTCGGCGATGAGCTCGGAGACCGGCAGCCGCGGGTCGAGCGAGCCGAAGGGGTCCTGGAACACCATCGCGAGCTCACGACGCAGCGGCCGCATCTGTGTCGCCGACAGCCCGACCAGCTCGCGCCCGGCGTAGCGGACCGAGCCGGAGTCCGGCCGGACGAGCTGGAGGATCGAGCGGCCGGTCGTGGACTTGCCGCACCCGGACTCGCCGACGAGGCCGAGGGTCTCGCCCTCTTCGACGTCGAAGGACACCCCCGTGACGGCCTGGACCTTCCCGACGACCCGGCGCAGCACGCCGTTGCCGTGCACGGGGAACGTCGTCGTGAGGTCCCCGACCTGGAGCAGGGCGCCGTCGGGGTCGTCGGGTGCGGCGGCCGTGGGGGTCCCGACGGGAGCGGAGCTCATGCGGGCACCTCCATATCGTGCCCCGTCGCTCCGCTCGCCCCTGCGTCGTTCCCCGTCGCTCCGCTCGCCCCGGCGTCGTTCCCCGTCGCTCCCGCAGAGTGGGCGAACAGGTCGCCGGTCCCGCCGTCGGCGAGGACCTGCCAGCGACGGCAGCGGGTCGAGTGATCGGTCGCGACGGTCTCGAGGGCGGGCTCGGCCTCACGGCAGGCGTCCTCGACGAGCGGGCAGCGGGGCGCGAACGAGCACCCGGGCGGCAGCGCGATGAGCGAGGGCGGGGCGCCGGGGATCGGGGTGAGCCGCCCGCCGATCTGGTCGAGCGCCGGCAGCGAGGACAGCAGCCCCACGGTGTAGGGCATCCGCGGTCGGTCGAAGACCTCCTCGGTCGGGCCGGTCTCGACGATCGTGCCGCCGTACATCACCTGGACCCGGTCGGCCGTGCCGGCGACCACGCCGAGGTCGTGGCTGACGAGCACCATCGAGGCGCCCGACTCGACCCGGACCTGGTCGAGCACCTCGAGCACCTGCGCCTGGACGGTGACGTCGAGCGCGGTCGTGGGCTCGTCGG
>JAVXWR010000610.1:0-3774 GCA_032230725.1 Actinomycetota bacterium | reverse complement strand
GCGACGAGCATCGTCGACTACCTGTTCCGCCGGATCGCCCTGGACCACCTGCCCTACGAGAAGCGCGCTCAGCTGGGCATCTTCTCCGCGGACGAGCGCACCGCGCAGGTGGCCACCGACTACGGATCGGCGCCGGCCGTGGAGCCGGCGGTCGAGGAGCTCCGCACCACCCTCGACGCGGCCCCGGAGGCCGGGGCCGGTCACACCGGGGCCGCGCAGGCCGGGGTGCGCCGGGCCGACATCTCCGTCGGCAGCTCCACCGAGCTGCTCGAGCTGCAGCAGGGCAAGGCGGCCGACGCGCCGCTGTGCCTGACCTGCGGGACGAAGATGCGACCGGCCGGGTCCTGCTACGTCTGCGAGGGCTGCGGCTCGACCAGCGGCTGCAGCTGATGCCGCGGCTCATCGCCGGACTCGGCGGCCGACCGGCCGCCGGGCCCGGCTCGCTCGGTCCCTGTCGGGGGGGCGGACGGCCACGTGCACGAGCCGCCCACGGGCACCTGCCGGTCAGTCCGGATTGCTCGCGGCGGCCGCCGCGCTGCCCTGGTCCTCGGCGTCGAGGTCGACCTCGACGGCGGGCTCCGGTGGTGTCCCGCCGTCGGGGCCCGGCTCGTCGTCGCGGTCGGCCCCGCCGGGCCCCCGCTCGGCGTGGATCCGCCGCTCGAGCGCATCCACGGCCTGCTCCGGGTTCCGCCGGGCCTCGTCGGCGTCGATCTCGTCGTCCCCGGGACGCGCGGACGTCACGACCGGCCGCCGTCCCGGGCTCCGGGCCGGTCCGTGATCGACACGAGCGCGTCGTGACGTGGTTCGGGCGCGCGGTTCGGTCCGCGCACGGGATCGTGGGCCGGCCCGCTCCGGCGTGGACCGACCGGCCGGTGACCGAGAAAGGTGCGGTAGACACTGCGTGACGTCGGCGGGCTCATCCGTCTCCTCGGTCGGCACTCCGGAACTGCCGGTGTGCCGCCGGGGTCTCGGACGGCGTCTGCGCGGGGGAGCGGACCGGGACACCCGGTCGGCCTGCCTCCCACGGCCTCGCAGACCCCACGGTGGCAGGGGCAGTCCGGAGCTGCAACATCGTCCGTGGATCATCGAGCCGGGCCGGTGTCTCGATCCGGGTCAGCGACGACGCCGGATCGAGCGCACGGAGCCCCCGGTGCCGACGGCCACCGCGAGACCCGCCCCGAGCAGGAGCGCGCGCCGGGCGGGGAGGAGGACCCGACCGGCGAGTCGCCACCCGGCCCCGTCGAGGATCACGTGGGGGCTGCCGGCGAGCAGCCCACCGGCCCGGCTGGTCCGTCCGGGGTCGATCCTCGCCACCCGGCCGCGTCGACCGTGGAGCTCGGCGCGTATCCCGGCGTCGGCCAACCGGCTCCCGACCTGGTGGCTGGCGCCGCGCCCGGCCGCGGCGATCACCACGGCGGGATCGTCGACCTCCATCCGCAGCCGGTGCCCGGTCCCGACCAGCCGGCCGCTCGTGCGGCGTCCCCGGGCGTCGGTGACCTCGACGGCGAGATCGACCTCGGCGAGCAGGTGCCCCGGCCGGTCCTCGAACCGACCCCGTGTCGGCGTGCTCGGGTCGGGGCCGGCCGGGTCGGTGCTCACGCCTGGTGGCCCAGCGAGCCCGTGTTCTCCCGGTCGCTGGTGCGGATGCGCAGGGTGCCGTTCATCTTCCACGTCGCCCGCGGGGAGTCGTGACCCGTGGTCTTCGGGACCTCCACGGTCATGTCGCGGAGCTCGTACTCGATCGTGGCGCCCTTGCCCGTGAGGTAGGCCCACAGCTCCTGGCCGAACTCGCGGATGTCGGTGGGGCCGCTCGCCGAGGTGCGGGTGGTGGCACCGTCGTTCGTGGTCGCGCTGGTCATCGTGGGTCCCCTGACTGAGGCATCGAGAGCTGGGAGGACCGGCGTCGTAGCGCGAGGCGCGAGGACCCGATCCCGACGACCGGGTCCGGGGCCGCACCACCGGGCCCGGCTCCTGGGTCGCGGTCGAAACCCGGACGGCGGGGCGGGCCCGACTGTGCGGTGGCCCTCCCTCCCGCATGTCCCGCCCGATCCGGGGAAGCCTCCTGGAGGACACCGGGACGCCCGGCATCGTCCGGTCACCCGGTCCCCGTGACCTCCCCTCCCGCGCGGAAAGGTCGGAGGACCTGTGTCGTCACCCGCTGTCATCGAGATCGCCCCGTCGGATCCGGACCCGTCGCCTGCTCCCCTCGGGGCCACGACGTCGTCGAGCGTCACGACCGCGCACCTGTCCGCGTCCGACGTCGAGAACCTGGGCGCCGAGCTCGACGCGGTGCGCGAGGGGATCATGGCGGACCTGGGCGACGACGACGCGCGCTACATCCGCCGGGTGATCGCCGTGCAGCGTGGTCTGGACGCGGGCGGGCGGGCGCTCCTGCTCGTGTCGGTCCTCCCGCCTGCGTGGGTGGCGGGGACCGCGGCGCTGTCGGTCGCGAAGATCCTCGAGAATATGGAGATCGGGCACAACGTCCTGCACGGCCAGTGGGACTGGATGAACGATCCCGAGATCCACTCGACGCAGTGGGAATGGGACTCCGCGTCCTCCGCGGAGGGCTGGAAGTACTCCCACAACTACGTCCATCACACCTACACGAACGTCCTCGGTCGCGACCGCGACGTCGGCTACGCCGTGCTCCGGGTCGATCCCGCGCAGCCGTGGAAGCCCCATCACCTGCTCCAGCCCCTCCTGAACGCGGGGCTGGCGCTCGGTTTCGAGTACGGGATCGCCATCTACGACGTCGAGCTCGAGGAGGTCGTCGCCGGGCGCAAGCCGTGGGCCGACGCCCGCCGGGAGCTGGGCGGGCTCTGGCGCAAGGTGCGTGGTCAGCTGGCGAAGGACTACCTGGGCTGGCCGCTGCTGTCGGGACTGTCGGCGCCCACGACGCTGGCGGCGAACCTGACCGCCAACGTGGTGCGCAACGTCTGGTCGCACGCCGTGATCTTCTGTGGGCACTTCCCGGCCGGCGCCGAGACGTTCACCGAGGAGCAGCTCGACGGCGAGACCCGCGGTCAGTGGTACCTGCGCCAGATGCTCGGCTCGGCGAACATCGACGGCCCCCCGTTGCTGCACCTGATGACCGGGAACCTCTCGCACCAGATCGAGCACCACCTGTTCCCCGACATGCCGTCCAACCGCTACGCCGAGGTCGCGCCCGTGGTCCGGGACATCTGCCGGCGCTACGGGCTGCCCTACACCAGTGGCCCCCTGCGCCGGCAGTACGCCGACGTGCTCGGCACGATCCTGCGGATGAGCCTCCCGAACCGCGCCACCGGCACCACGGCCGACGCCGCGGCCTGACCGGAGCCGCGACCGTGACCCCACCCGGCGACGGGTGGGGTCACGGACCGCTCAGCCGGCCGGGGCCTCGACCACCACGACGACGTTCTTGTCCGGATCCCGCAGCATGAACATGAGCGGGGCGCCGGGGGTCCGCGTCGGCTCGGGCTCCAGGTCGACGCCCCCGATCGCGGAGAGCCGCCGGTGCTCGCCGACCACGTCGGTGGTCTCCACCCCGATCGAGCTCCCGCCGGGCTCGTCGAACATCGGCGGGTTGAGCGCGAGCCGAGCGACCGAGCCCGGCGGTGCGACCTCCACCCACCGGTGCTCGCCGTTCTCCCCGAAGCTCGTGTCGCCACGCACCTCCCAGCCCAGCCGGTCGCGGTAGAAGGCGAGGGCGGCGTCCTGGTCGGCGACGGTGAACATGACGACGCCGATGTTCGAGACGGTGGTCGGCGCGTCGGTCGGGGTGCTCATGCG
>JAVXWR010000551.1:0-7400 GCA_032230725.1 Actinomycetota bacterium | reverse complement strand
CCCTCGTGCGGCGCCATCGCGGCGTGGGCGGCGCGCCCGTGGAAGACCGCGCGCAGCTTGGTGTTCGCGAGCAGTCCGTCGACGGCGGCGGCGACGGTGCGGCTCGCCAGGCCGATCCCGAGGTGGGCGGCGAGCAGCACGTCGACGTCGTCGACGACGCCCGCGGGGACCATCGCGGCGGCACCACGCCCGCCCTCCTCCGCGGGCTGGAAGAGGATCGTCACGCGGCCGTCCGGCGGATCGGCCGTCAGGCGCTCCGCGAGCTCGACCGCCATCCCGACGTGGCCGTCGTGCCCGCAGGCATGCATGACGCCGTCGCGGATCGACCGGAACCCACCCGCGACGGGCGGGTGGGCGGCGTCCCCGGACTCGAGGATCGGCAGTGCGTCGGTGTCGGCCCGCAGCGCGACGTGGCGTCCCGGGCGCCCCGCGTCGAGGGTGGCGACGACGGCGGTGCGCCCGCCCCGCATGGCCGCGAGGTGGCGGGGGTCGCCTGCCCAGGACCCGTCGCCGTCCGCGGCAGCGAAGGCGGCGTCGAGGACGTCGTCGTCGGGCACGCCCAGGCGCGCGCCGAGATCGAGCACGTCGGTGCCGGTGCGCACGTGCCAGCCGAGGTCGGCGAGCCGCCCCGCGATCCGGGAGGCGGTGCGGAACTCCGTGAACCCGACCTCGGGGTGGGCGTGCAGGTCGCGGCGCCAGGCGACGGCGGTGCTCGGGGTCATCGGCACATCGTGCCGCCGCCGTCACGCGGATGGATCCCGGCGGCGGGGCCAGGATGGGCGGCGTGGAGCGCGGACGGGGTGGCCCCGGAGCCGGGGCGGCGCCGCGATGAGCCGCGTCCTCGTCGTCGACGACGACCCCCACCTGCTGCGCACCCTGGGGATCAACCTCACCGCCCACGGGCACGACGTCGTCCCCGTGAGCACCGGCGCCGCGGCGTTGCGCGCGGTGGCCGACCCGCCCGCACCCGACGTCGTCGTGCTCGACCTGGGCCTGCCCGACCTCGGTGGCCTCGAGGTGCTGGCGGGGATCCGGGGGTGGAGCACGGTGCCGGTGATCGTCCTCTCGGCCCGCGGTGACGCCGGGGACAAGGTCGCCGCCCTCGACGCCGGGGCCGACGACTACGTGACCAAGCCCTTCGGCATGCCCGAGCTGCTGGCCCGCATCCGGGCGGCGGTGCGACGGGCCGCCACGGTGACCGCGGACGGGGAGCCGCGGGTGAGCACGCCCGACTTCGACGTCGACCTCGCGGCCAAGAAGGTGGTGCGCCACGGCCCGGAGGGCGACACCGAGGTCCACCTCTCGCCGACCGAGTGGGGCGTGCTCGAGCACCTCGTGCGCCGCCCGGGGATGCTCGTGACCCAGCAGCAGCTGCTGCGCGAGGTGTGGGGGCCGACGTACCGCACCGAGGGTCACTACCTGCGGGTCTACCTCGGGCACCTGCGGCGCAAGCTCGAGCCCGAGCCGGCCCGACCGCGCTACCTGGTCACCGAGCCGGGCCGCGGGTACCGCTTCGAGCCGGGCGCGGTGGCTCCCGGGTCGTGACACACGTCGGCGGCGGCACCGGAGGAGGGTGCCGCCGCCGACGATCACGGGTTCCGCCTCAGCGGATCCCGGCGATCTCCTGCGCGAGCGCGGCGTGGCGGGTCTGCGCCGCCGAGACCACGCTGTGGCGGTTCTTGTTGGCCTCTTCGTAGTGGATGACCGTGTTCAGGTCGTCCACCTTGTCGAGCTGCTTCACCGCATTGGCGGCAGCGGAGGCGCTGAGCTGGTCGAAGTCCGCGATCGGCAGCTCCGAGCCGCGCAGCGACCCGAGGCGCGTGCGGGCCTCGTGCACCGCCTGGGCGGCGTCCTTGTCGCCCTGCTTGCGGGCGACCTGCTCGGCGCGCTCGAGCGAGGCGTCGCGACCGGTGACGATCACGTCGCGCGCGTTCTCGCTGAACTGCGCGGCCTTGCCGGCAGCCTGCGTGACGCCCTCCCGCACCTGCTCGCCGGTCGCCTGGAAGCGGCCGAGGGTCCGGTTGATCCGATCACGGGCGAACCGGACCGGGTAGTTCACGGCGCGGGTGACCCCGCCGGCGACGGCCTGGGTCGGCGTCGCCCGCAGCGCGGGCGGTCCGCCGAGGGCCTCTTCGGCCAGCACGGTGGTCAGCCACTCGACCGTCGCGCGGTGGGCGACCGTGAGCCGTTCGGCCAGCGCGCTCGCCGACTTGTCGTGCGCGGCCTCGGCGAGCGCACGCAGGTAGGTGGCGCGGTCGTTGAGCTGGTGCTCGAGCACGAGGTCGCCCAGGAGGGCCTCCTCGACGGGCTCGACCTGCTCGAAGGTGCCCTTGACCACGGCGGTCAGGCGGCCGACCAGCGGCGAGACGACGTCGGCGACACCGCCGAGGCGCTGCAGCTCACGGGTGATCTCGGCGGTACGGCGCTCGGCGTTGTCCGCGTTCTCCTGCAGCTCCTTGCGGACCGCGTCGGTCCGGGCCTGCGAGACACGGATGCGGGCGATCTGCACCTCGGTCTGCGTGAGCTGGAGCAGCGAACGGAGCTGGCCGATCATGGCAGCGTGGGAGGCCAATGGCTTCCAATCCTCGTCGATCATCAGGTCGGTGGAGCGCGCCCGGCGTCGGCCGTGCGGCTCCGTGGAGACTGGCTACCCACGAGTCACCGGGGTCGCAATCGTGACCCGAACCACGCCGAGCGGTCGTTCTTGCGCGCCCGGCGGCAGCAGTTGTCGATCAGGGCCTGGGCCAGGGCCAGCCGGTGACGCTCTTGGGCCGCGGCGGGGCGAACGTCCGCGCCTTCGAGGTCGAGAGATCCAGCCGCACCAGGGACTCCGCGACGGTGACCGCGGCCGGCACGCCGTCCACCACCGGCACCCCGGCGCGGGTCCGCACCGCCTCGGCCAGCCCGGCCATCCCGGCGCAGCCCAGGACGATCACCTCCGCGCCGTCGTCGGACACCGCGGCCGCCGCCTGCCCGGCGATCGCGTCGACGGCCCGCGCCGGGTCCTCCTCCAGTTCGAGCACACCCAGCCCGGACGCGCGCACCGACGCGCAGTGCGCCGCGAGCCCGGCCAGCAGCAGCCGGTCCTCGATGAGGGGCACGGTGCGGTCCAGCGAGGTGACCACCGCGTAGCGCCGCCCCAGGAACATCGCCGTCGAGGCCGCCGCGTCGGTGATGTCCACGACCGGTACGCCGAGGACCTCCTGGACGCCTCGCGGCCCAGTTCGCCGAAGCCGGCCTGGACCACCGCGTCGTAGGGCCCGTCGTGGTGCAGGACGGCGTCGAGCACCCCGAGCGCGGCGAGGTGGCTCTCGAGGTTGCCCTCGACCGAGTCGGCGCCGAAGCGGGGGGTGAGCCCGACGATCTCGGTGCCGGGGGCGGCCACGGCCGTCGCCTGCTCCGCGATCGCCGCGGTCACGGCCGCGGTGGTGTTGACGTTGACGACGAGGATCCGCACCCCGGCCACGGTGCCCGGTGGGACGGTCGGGCGGTTGTGAGAATCGTGTTACCGATGCCCGCGAGGGGGCCCGTCACCCGGACGTGGCATCTAGCGTCCGTCCCGCAGCCGAGTGCGGGAGGCCGAGATGACCGACCAGATCACGCCATCGGGCAGCGGTGGGGCGACGCCCTCCCCGCACGGGTACACCGCCGGGCACGACGACGTCGTCGAGGCGGCGGGCCACCCGGTCGGCGCCGGGGTGATCAAGCCCGGCTACGACCCGCGGCTCACCAACGAGGACCTGGCGCCGCTGCGCGAGCAGACCTGGTCGTCGTACAACTTCTTCGCCTTCTGGATGTCCGACGTGCACTCGGTCGGCGGCTACCTGACGGCGGGGTCGCTGTTCGCGCTGGGGCTCGTGGCCTGGCAGGTGTTCGTCGCGCTGCTGGTCGGCATCGGCATCGTCTACCTGCTGTGAAACCTCGTCGCGAGGCCCTCCCGGGCCACCGGCACGCCCTATCCCGTGGTCTGTCGCTCGGCCTTCGGGGTGCTCGGCGCCAACGTCCCCGCGATCATCCGCGGGCTGACCGCCGTCGCCTGGTACGGCATCCAGACCTACCTGGCGTCCGCGTCGCTCGTCGTCGTCGCCCTCAAGCTCTGGCCCGGTCTCGCGCCGTACGCGGACGCGCAGACCCACGGGTTCACCGGGCTCTCGGCCGCCGGCTGGGTGGCGTTCACGCTGATGTGGGTGCTGCAGGCCCTGGTGTTCTGGAAGGGCATGGAGGCGATCCGGCGGTTCGTCGACTTCTGCGGCCCGGCGGTCTACGTCGTCATGTTCCTGCTCGCCGGCTACCTGCTCGTCCGGGCCGGCTGGTCGAACATCGACCTCAACCTGTCCGACCACGTCATCACCGGCTGGTCCGTCCTGCCGGTGATGCTGACCGCGATCGCGCTGGTCGTCTCCTACTTCTCCGGGCCGATGCTCAACTACGGCGACTTCTCCCGCTATGGGCGCTCGTTCGCCGCGGTCCGTCGGGGGAACTTCCTCGGGCTCCCCGTGAACTTCCTCGTCTTCGCGCTTCTGGTGGTCATGACGGCGGCGGCGACGAAGCCGGTGTTCGGCGAGCTGATCGACGACCCGGTGCAGACCGTCGCGCGCCTCGACTCGACGACCGCGGTCGTGCTCGGCGCCCTGACGTTCATGATCGCGACGATCGGCATCAACATCGTCGCGAACTTCGTCTCGCCCGCGTTCGACTTCTCCAACGTCAACCCGCAGAAGATCAGCTGGCGGACGGGCGGCATGATCGCGGCCGTCGGGTCGGTGCTGCTCACCCCGTGGAACCTCTACTCGAGCCCCGACGTCATCCACTACACGCTCGACATCCTCGGCGCGTTCATCGGTCCGCTCTACGGCGTGCTCATCGCGGACTACTTCCTGGTCAAGCGCCAGCGGATCGACGTCGACGCGATGTACACGCTCTCCCCGACGGGCCGGTACCACTTCCGCGGCGGCTACAACCCGATCGCGATCGCGGCGACCGCCGTCGGTGCGGTCCTGGCGATGCTGCTGGTGCTCATGGGGTCGTCCGACGTCGCCGCGTTCTCGTGGTTCCTCGGGGCGGGGGCGGCGTTCCTCGTGCACTGGCTGATGAGCCGGCGGGTGGCGGCTCCCGCGTAGCGTCGGGGGGGTGAGTACGGCACTCGGTTCCACCACGCTCGAGGACACCTACGCGCAGGCCGTTCCCGGCCTCGTCATGCCCTGGAGCGCCGCGCCGGCCCCGGACCCGCAGGTGGTGGTCCTCGACGAGGACCTCGCCACCGGGCTCGGCCTCGACCCGGCCGCCCTGCGCACCTCCGGGCTGCTCGTCGGGCAGGTCCCCGACGGCGTGCGCACCGTCGCGCAGGCCTACTCCGGGCACCAGTTCGGGATGTACCAGCCGCGGCTCGGCGACGGGCGCGCGGTGCTCCTCGGCGAGCTCGTCGCCCCGGACGGGACACGGCACGACCTGCACCTCAAGGGGTCCGGTCGCACCCCGTTCGCCCGCGGTGGCGACGGCAAGGCGGCGCTCGGCCCGATGCTGCGCGAGTACGTCATGGGCGTGGCGATGCACGCGCTCGGCGTCCCGACGAGCCGCGGCCTCGCCGTCAGCACCACCGGGGAGCGGGTGCCGCGCGACGGGGGCCTGCTGCCCGGCGCGGTCCTGGCGCGGGTGGCGTCGAGCCACCTGCGGGTCGGGACCTTCCAGTACGCCGCGGCCGCCGGGGACACCGACCAGGTCCGCGCGCTCGCCGATCACGCCATCGCCCGCCACCACCCGCACGCCGCGGACGCCGAGGAGCCCTACCTCGAGTTCTACCGCAGCGTCGTGGACGCCCAGGCCGCCCTGGTCGCGCAGTGGATGCTCGTCGGGTTCGTGCACGGCGTGATGAACACCGACAACACCACGATCTCCGGCGAGACCATCGACTACGGGCCCTGCGCCTTCATGGACCGCTTCGACCCGGCCACCGTCTTCAGCTCCATCGACCACGCCGGGCGCTACGCCTACGGCAACCAGCCGCTGATCGCCCGCTGGAACCTCGCCCGGCTCGGCGAATGCCTGCTCCCGCTGATCGACGAGGACTCCGAGACGGCGATCGCCGAGGCGACCGAGGTCGTCACCTCGTTCACCGGGCGCTACGACGGCTACTACGGCGCAGGCATGGCGGCGAAGCTCGGGATCGCCGAACCCGACGCCGAACCCGACGCCGAGCTCGTCACCGACCTGCTCGCCCTCCTGCACGCCCAGCAGGTGGACTGGACGACGTTCTTCCGCGCCCTGCCGCGGGGCGAGGCCCGGGACCTGTTCCTCGACCGGGAGGCCTTCGACGCCTGGGCCGCCCGCTGGGAGGCGCAGCGCGACCCGGCCGCCGAGCCCGACCGCGTCAACCCGGTCTACGTCCCGCGCAACCACCTCGTCGACGCGGCCCTCACCGCCGCCGAGGCCGGCGACCTCGCACCGTTCCACGACATGGTCGACGTCCTGCGCCGGCCCTTCGAGGAGCGGGACGGGCTGGAGCGCTGGACCGAGCCGGGTTCCGGGCCCTTCGTCACCTACTGCGGGACCTGAGCGGAGTCCGGCGCTGCGATCCGGACCGTCCCCGGGTCCACCCGATCCCTCCTTGATCGACTTCCGCGGAGCGAAGTGCCCCACTTCTGGGGCATTTCCCTCCACGGAAGTCGATCACGGTCGTCCGCCGGACGGTACCGAGCCCGCGATCAGGTGCTCTCGGCGCCGTCCAGCGCGGCGGTGACGATGCCGTCGGCGTCGATGCCGTGGATGGCGTAGGCGCTCGCGAGGTCGGAGGACTGGCCGAAGCCGGTGACCCCGAGGTGGCGGGCGTGGACGCGGTGCACCCCGGCGAGGAAGGCCAGGGTGTGGGGGTGGCCGTCGATGACGGTGACCAGCGGGGCGGCGCGGTCGGCGGGGAACGCGGCGTCCAGGACGCGGTGCTCCCCGCCCTGCATCGCGCGGAAGAGCAGGTCGGCGCTGGTGACGACGACGACGTCGGCGGGCACGCCGAGCGCCTCGAGCCGATCGGCGGCGGCCGCCGCGGCGGGCACGGTCGCCCCGACGGCGGCGATCGTCACCCGGGGCCGGGTGTCGGCGCGGCGCAGCAGGTAGCCGCCGCCGACCACGCCGCGGCGGCGTCGTTCCCGGGCGGCCGGGTCGGTGGGGACCGCGGCGAGGGACTGGTCGACCGGGGCCGTCGAGAGCCGGAGGTAGGTCGAGGACCCGTCCGGGCGCCCGAGGCGGCCCAGGCCGTCGAGCAGGCACCAGGTGACCTCGACCGCGAACGCGGGTTCGAACGCGACGCCGCCGGGCTGTTCGCGCCCGAACGAGGGGGTGGTGAACGACTGGTGCGCGCCGCCCTCAGGCGCGAGCGACCCCCCTGACGGGGTGCCGACCCGGATGGA
>JAVXWR010000484.1:0-4630 GCA_032230725.1 Actinomycetota bacterium | reverse complement strand
ACTCGCTGTAACTCCATCAGGTAGGAGAATCCCGACTTCGCCAACGCCCGCCGCAGCGCCCCGAACAGGTTCACCGTTCCGACCGCTGCGGGGGCGGGGCCGCGCAGCACCGCGGCGAGGTCGGTCCCGTGCTGGGGCACCCGGACGACGGCGGAGCGGGGCAGGTTGGGGTGCGCGGCCGCGGAGGTCCAGTACCAGCCGCCGCCGGGGGCGTCGTCGGCGCCGGCGAGCTGCTCGCCGAGCATCACCGCGTCCGCGCCGCAGGCGATCGCCTTGGCCATGTCGCCCGAGGTCGCCATCGCGCCGTCGGCGATGACGTGGACGTAGCGCCCGCCGGTCTCGTCGAGGTAGTCGCGGCGGGCCGCGGCCGCGTCGACCAGGGCGGTCGCCATCGGCACCCCGATGCCCAGCACGGCGTCGGTCGACGTGGACGCCGCCTGCCCGTACCCGACGATGACGCCCGCCGCGCCGGTGCGCATGAGGTGCATCGCCGTGCGGTAGTCGCCGACCCCGCCCGTGACGACCGGGATGTCGAGCGACTCGATGAAGTCCTCGAGGTCGAGCGGCTGCTCGCCACCCTCCCCCTCCCCGCCGACGTGCTCGGCGGAGATGATCGTCCCCTGCACCACGAGGATCTCGACGCCGGCCGACAGCAGCGTCGGGGTGAGCTCCCGGGCGTGCTGCGGGCTGACGCGCGCGGCGAGGGTGACGCCCGCGCCACGCACCCGCTCGAGGGCCTCGCCGAGCAGGTCGGGCTGCACCGGGGCCGAGTGCAGGCGCTGGAGCTCGCCGAGGGCCGCGGCCGGGTCGGTGCCCGCGCGCTCCGCGATCTCGGTCAGCGCCTTCTCCGGCTCCGCGTGCCGTGCCCAGAGGCCCTCGGCGTTCAGCACGCCCAGACCGCCGAGCTCTCCGACGCGGACCGCGGTCGCCGGGGAGACGACCGCATCGGTCGGGTGCGTGAGCAGCGGCAGGTCGAAGCGGTAGGCGTCGAGCTGCCACGCGGTCGACACCGCCGACGACGACCGCGTGCGCCGCGACGGGATGATGTCGAGGTCGTCGAAGGTGTAGCTGCGTTGGGCGCTGCGGCCCCGGCCGATCTCGACCTGCTCGCGCATGGTGCCCCCTCTGGCCTCAGCGACCGCCGTAGTTCGGGGCGACCGCCGTCATCGTCACGTGGTGGGGGTGGGACTCGGCGAGGCCGGCCGCGGTGATGCGCACCATGTGCGCGGACTGCAGCTCCGCCGTCGTCCGGGACCCGGTGTACCCCATCGCCGCCCGCAGGCCGCCGACCAGCTGGTGGGTGACCTGCGTGAGCGGGCCCCGGAAGGGTACGCGTCCCTCCACGCCCTCGGGCACGAGCTTGTCGTCGGAGAGCACGTCGTCCTGGAAGTAGCGGTCCTTCGAGTAGCTCCCCTGCTGACCGCGGGTCTGCATCGCGCCCAGCGAGCCCATCCCGCGGTAGGTCTTGTACTGCTTGCCGTCGACGAGCACGAGCTCGCCCGGGGTCTCGGCGGTGCCCGCGAGCAGCGATCCGAGCATCACCGTCGACGCGCCCGCGGCGATCGCCTTCGCGATGTCCCCCGACGACTGCAGACCACCGTCGCCGATCACCGGCACCCCGGCGGGCGTCGCCGCCGACGCGGCCTCGGCGATCGCGGTGATCTGCGGGACGCCGACACCCGCGATCACACGGGTGGTGCAGATCGAGCCGGGCCCGACGCCGACCTTCACGCCGTCGGCGCCCGCCTCGACGAGGGCCTGCGCGCCGGCGCGCGTCGCGACGTTGCCCCCGACGACGTCCACCCGGTCTCCCAGCTCCTGCTTGAGCTTGGCGACCATGGCGACGACGGCGCGGGAGTGCCCGTGCGCGGTGTCGACGACGAGGACGTCGACACCGGCGTCGGACAGCGACATCGCGCGGGTCCACGCGTCGTCGCCGACGCCCACCGCGGCACCGCAGAGCAGGCGGCCGTCGGGGTCCTTCGTGGCCATCGGGTACTGCTCGGTCTTGACGAAGTCCTTGACCGTGATGAGCCCGCGCAGGATGCCCGCGCCGTCGACGAGAGGGAGCTTCTCGACCTTGCGGCGACGCAGCAGCCCGAGCGCGGCCTCGGCGGTGACGCCGACCTGCGCGGTGACGAGGTCCGAGGACGTCATGACCTCGCTCACCTTGCGGGTGTGGTCGACCTCGAAGCGCATGTCGCGGTTGGTGATGATGCCGACGAGGCGGCCGACCGGGTCGGTCACGGGCAGGCCCGAGATCCGGAAGCGGGCGCAGAGCGCGTCGACGTCGGCGAGGGTGTCCTCCGGCGAGCAGGTCACCGGGTCGGTCACCATGCCGGCCTCGGAGCGCTTGACCACCTCGGCCTGCGCGGCCTGCTCCTCGGCGGGCAGGTTGCGGTGCAGCACGCCCATCCCGCCGTGACGGGCCATCGCGATCGCCATCCGCGCCTCGGTCACGGTGTCCATCGCGGAGCTGACCAGCGGGACGCGCAGCGTGATGTTCCGCGAGAGGCGGGCCGAGGTGTCGGCCTCCGAGGGCACGACGTCCGACTCCGCGGGCAACAGGAGGACGTCGTCGAACGTCAGCCCGAGCAGCCCGTACTTCTCCGGTACGCCGGGGTCCGTCAGCACCATGCCTCCGATGCTAGCCGTGCCCCGAGGGTGATCCCCGTCGCAAGGGCGGCCGCGACGTCGATCAGTGCACGTCGGCGAGTCTCCGACCACCTCGGGGCCCCGCCGGGCACGACCCGGCGACCGGTAGGTTCGGGGGCGTGCCGTACGAAGCCCTGCCTCCGGACCCGTTCGCGGGTGACCCCTCGGACCCCTCCCGGATGCTCGACGCGCTGCACGACGTGACGGCGCCGGAGGACCTGCCGCTGGACGAGGAGGAACGCGACGAGGTCGTCGCCGACCTCGGCGACCTGGCGGTCTTCCAGGCGCTGCTCGCTCCGCGCGGGATCCGGGGCGTCGTCGTGGACTGCGATGACTGCGAGGAGCAGCACTTCCACGACTGGGACCTGCTGCGCGCGAGCCTCCAGCAGCTGCTCGAGGAGGGCCACATGCGCCCCCACGAGCCCCCGTTCGACCCGGACCCGGCCTCGTACGTGACGTGGGAGTACTGCCGAGGGTTCGCGGACGCCACGCTCGCGGAGCAGTAGCAGCCGTCTCCGTCCCCGCCCCACGAACGACGACGGGCCCGGCTCCCCCGAGGGGGAACCGGGCCCGTCGTTCGTGTGGGCTCAGCCGGTGGGGGACACCGTGGTCGGCTCGACCGGCGGCGGAGGGGCGTTCTTCGGCTGCCCTGGGTCGCCACCCTCCGGCGCCGTCGGGCCCGGGGCCGGGCTCTGCGGGTCGGGCGACGGCGTCGCCTGCACGGGCGCCTGCGGCTTGGACCGCTTCTGCTTGGACCGCTCCTGGGGGGTCGTCCCCTCGGGTGTGCTCGCGCTCGGGGCGGACGTCGGACTGGCCGACTCGGCCGGAGGGGCGGGCGCCAGCGACTTGAGGGCGTCCTCGCGCTGCTGCTGCAGCGCCGGCTGGTCCTCGGGCTGCGCGGCCTGGATCTGGCCGGCCGCGTTCTGGAGGAGTTGCTGCGCCTGGACAGGATTGCCCTGGCGGATGGCGGTGTTGGCCTGCTCGATCGTCGCCCGGGCCGCCTGGGCCTTCTGCGCGTGGTCCGCCTGCTGGGAGAAGAGGACCTTCGTCAGCCCGAACATCGTGTCCCCGGGCTGCGCGGAGTGGACGGCGACCGTGAAGCCCGCCAGCGCGACGGCGATGGCAGCCGCGGCGACCGCGAACGGCATCCGCCGACGCGCTCGCCCGACCCGCCGCTCCCGGGCCTCGTGCCCCGCCTCGACGGCCTCGGCGGCCTCGTCGAGGGACACGAGCTCGGGCATCGGGTCGAGCTCGATGTCCGCCTTCCACGCGGCGAGGATCGCGGCCAGATGGTCGTCGTCCTGACCGGGTCGACCGAAGACGTCCTCGTGACTCCCGAACCCGCCGAGAGACGCCCCGCCGGCGATGGCGTCGAGCAGGGCGTCGTCGGCGCGTACCGCGGCGAGATCCACCGGGCCGTCGACGAGATCGTCACCAGCACCGAAAGCGCGGTGACCACCCACCTAACTCACCTCTTCCGAGATCGCGGACACGTTGGCCCGCAGCTTCGACAGTGCGCGGTGCTGTGCCACCCGGACCGCACCGGGTGTGGATTCGACCGCTTCCGCGGTCTCCTCCGCCGAGAGCCCAACGACGACACGCAGCACCAGGATTTCCCGCTGTTTGGGTGGCAGTGTGTCGAGTAGTTGACCCATTTGGACGGACAGCGCACCGTTCATCGCACGCTGCTCCGGCCCGTCGTGCGGGTCCAGCTCCTCGGGCAGCTCGGAGACGGGTTCGGATCTGTTCCGCGCCACCGAGCGATGGGCATCGACCACCTTGTGCGCCGCGATCCCGTAGACGAAGGCGAGGAACGGGCGGCCCTGGTCGCGGTAGCCGGGCAGCGCAGTCAGCACGGCGAGGCACACCTCCTGGGCCACGTCGTCGGCCGAGACCGACGACCGTTCCTGCCGGCCGATCCTCGCGCGGCAGTAGCGCACGACGAGCGGACGGATGATCGCGAGGACACGATTGA
>JAVXWR010000472.1:0-4223 GCA_032230725.1 Actinomycetota bacterium | reverse complement strand
ACTCCGCGGAGTACCAGAGCCAGGCGATCATCGACCTGGCCCGGCGGCTGCGAGACCGGGTCCCCGACCCGGCGCGGATCACCGAGGTGCTCCTGGAACCAGCCACCACACCCACCACGTCATCGGGTCCGGGGCGAACGACCCGCAGAAGTACGACCAGGACGCCAGCCGCGAGACCCTCGACCACTCGGTGCCCTACATCCTCGCGGTCGCCCTCGAGGTCGGGCAGTGGCACGGCGAGCACTCCTACACCCCGGAGCGCGCCCACCGGCCCGGGACGGTCGCGCTCCGGCGGCGGGTCCGTACCGTCGAGGACCCGCGGTGGAGGGCGGCCTACCACCGGCCCGAGCCCGAGGTCGGCGGCCGGGTGACGATCACGCTCGACGACGGGTCGACGGGTCGACGGGTCGACGGGTCGACGGGTCGACGGGTCGACGGTCGCCGACGAGCTCGCGGTCGCCGACGCGCACCCCCGCGGGGTCCGGCCGTTTCGGGCGCGACGCGTACGTCGCGAGTTCCGCGCGCTCGCCGACGGGGTGCTCGAGCCCGCCGAGCAGGACCGCGTCCTGGACCTCGCCGCGCGGCTGCCCGCGCTGGGCGCCGCCGAGCTCGCCCGACTCACGGTGACCGCGGCGGGCCTGCCCGACGGCGACCCCGGCCTCTTCTGACGTCCCGCGGCTCCGACCGTCGGGCACGGCGATCACGCGTTTCCCCCGCCGCGACCCGGGGGCACACCCGGGCGAGCGGCGGTGCGCCCGGACGGGACGTGTCGAGCTGCCACTGCCTACTTACTGCATCACGATGGCAATAGAGTCGTGGTTGCCGATCCCGAGGAGGACGCGAGCGATGGCGGAGTACACGCTGCCCGATCTGCCCTACGACTACGGGGCCCTCGAGCCCCACATCTCGGGCAAGATCATGGAGCTGCACCACGACAAGCACCACAACACCTACGTGACCGGGCTGAACAGCGCGATCGACGCCCTCGCGGAGGCCCGCGAGAAGGACACGATCGGCACCACGGCCCTGCTGTGGGAGAAGAACCTCGCCTTCAACTACGGCGGGCACATCAACCACACGTTCTTCTGGCAGAACCTCTCCCCGGACGGCGGCGACAAGCCGACCGGGGAGCTGGCCTCGGCGATCGACCGAGACTTCGGGTCGTTCGAGGACTTCCAGAAGCACTTCACGGCCGTCGCCACGACCATCCAGGGCTCCGGCTGGTCGATCCTGGGCTTCGACACGCTCGCCCAGAAGCTGCGCATCTTCCAGCTCTACGACCAGCAGGCGAACGTCCCGCTCGGGATCATCCCGGTGGTCATGCTCGACATGTGGGAGCACGCCTTCTACCTGGACTACCTCAACGTCAAGCCGGACTACGTCAAGGCCTGGTGGAACGTCGTGAACTGGGCCGACGCCGCGAAGCGCTTCGAGGCCGCCCAGGGCTCGAGCCTGGTCTGACCCACGATCACGCGCGGTGATCGTTCCGACCAGCTCGTTCGCCGCGCTCGCCGACGACCCCCGGAGACACCTCGCGTCTCCCCGGGGGTCGTCGTGCGTTCCGGGGCACGGTTGATCGGCGTGCCGACGGGGACCCGGAGTGGGACAGTGTTCCTAGGAGGTGATGCCGTGAGCCGGCGTCACGACGACGACCCGATCCTCATCACCGAGGCGCAGGTCTCGTTCGACGACGAGTTCGCCATCCGCAAGCGGCGATACTCGATCATCATGGCCTGCCGCATCCCGTGCCTGGTGCTGGCCGGGGTGTCCTACATGGTCTTCGGCAGCGCCCTGATCGCGGTCCTTCTGATCGTGCTGTCGGTCCCGTTGCCGTGGATCGCGGTGCTGATCGCCAACGACCGCCTGCCCACGAAGGCGGGCAAGGTCAACCGGTACCAGCCGAACCGGACGGCGCTGACGAAGGTCTCCGACGCGCGGATCATCGAGGCCTCCGAGGTCCTCGAGGCGCGCTCGCACCGCACCGATGGGCCCCGTCAGGAGCAGCAGGACGACGCCGAGCACGACCCGCCGCGGACCGGCACCGACGGCTGAACGGGATCCGATCCATCGGGACCGATCCCGGGAGCCCCCACACCGGGCGGGGCCGCGTGGGGCATCATGGAGCCATGAGCCAGACCGCGGTGCTCCCCGACGTCCGCCCGGAGGGCACGGACCGTACGAACGACGACGACCCCAAGGTCTTCCACTACGTCCGCAAGGACAAGGTGGCCGAGAGCGCCGTCATGGGCTCGATGGTGGTCGCGCTGTGCGGGGAGACCTTCCCGGTGACGCGCTCGCCGAAGCCGGGGTCGCCCGTGTGCCCGGCGTGCAAGGAAATCTTCGCGAAGCTTCCCCGCGGTGGTGGCGACGGCGACGAGTGAGGCCCGTCCTCCCCTCGTCCGCAACACCGCACGGACCGTCCCCGCGGTCCGGCCCGCCCGGCGCCTGACGCCGGGTGTCCCTGGCCACGTCCCGCCCGGAGGGTCATGACCACGCGCGCGCCCCGCAGGAACCCCGCCCCCCGCCCGGGGGCGGCCGGTCCGGCACCGTCCGCACCGCCCCTGCGCCAGTGGCAGCGCCGCGCGCTCACCCGCTACCTCGCCGATCGGCCGAAGGACTTCCTCGCGGTCGCGACGCCCGGCGCGGGCAAGACGACGTTCGCGCTGACGGCGGCCGCGGAGCTGCTCGGGGACCGGTCGGTCGACACCGTGACGATCGTCTGCCCCACCGAGCACCTCAAGTACCAGTGGTCGCAGGCCGCCACCCGCGTCGGCATCGCGATCGACCCCGAGTACTCGAACTCGGTCGGGAAGATGTCGGCGGACTTCCAGGGCGTCGCCGTGACCTACGCCCAGGTCGCCGCGCACCCGGTGCTGCACATGAACCGCACCGAGGGTCGTCGCACCCTGGTCATCTTCGACGAGATCCACCACGCCGGGGACGCCAAGAGCTGGGGCGAGGCCACGCGGGAGGCGTTCGGCGGGGCGACCCGGCGCCTCGCGCTCACCGGCACGCCGTTCCGCTCGGACGACAGCCCGATCCCGTTCATCACCTACGAGCCCGACTCGGCCGGGGCGCTGCGCTCGAAGGCCGACCACTCCTACGGCTACGCGGACGCGCTGGCCGACGGGGTGGTGCGGCCGGTGGTCTTCCTCGCCTACTCCGGGCAGGCGAGCTGGCGGACCAGTGCCGGCGAGGAGATGACGGCCCGCCTCGGCGAGCCGCTGACCGCCGAGCACACCTCACGGGCGTGGAAGACCGCCCTGGACCCCAAGGGCGACTGGATGCCCGCGGTCCTGGCGGCCGCGGACACCCGCCTGACGCAGCTGCGGGCCGGAGGCATGGCCGACGCCGGCGGGCTGGTCATCGCCACCGACCACACCACGGCGAAGGCGTACGCGAAGATCCTCGCGCGGATCGCGGGCGAGGAGCCCGTCGTCGTGCTCTCCGACGATCCCAAGGCCTCCGGGCGCATCGCGGCCTTCGGGGCGTCGAACGACCGCTGGCTGGTCGCGGTCCGGATGGTCAGCGAGGGCGTCGACGTCCCGCGGCTCGCGGTCGGGGTCTACGCCACGAGCGCGTCGACGCCGCTGTTCTTCGCCCAGGCGGTGGGCCGCTTCGTGCGGTCGCGCCGGGCGGGGGAGACGGCGTCGGTGTTCCTGCCCAGCGTCCCGACCCTGCTCGGGCTGGCGAGCGAGCTCGAACTGCAGCGCGACCACGTGCTCGGCGACCCGCACCGCCCCCGGGAGGGCCTGGACGACGAGCTGCTCGAGCGGGCCAACCGCACCGAGGACGAGCCGGGCGAGCAGGAGCGCAGCTTCGAGGCCCTCTCCGCGGAGGCGGAGCTCGACCAGCTCATCTACGACGGTGCCTCGTTCGGCACCGCGGCCGGCTCGGGCTCGGCCGAGGAGCAGGACTACCTGGGGCTGCCCGGCCTGCTCGACCCCGACCAGGTGCGCGCCCTGCTGCGGCGGCGCCAGAGCGAGCAGCTCGACGATCGGGCGGCACCGGGTGCGGCCGAACCGACGCCATCCCTACCGGCCACCCGGCTCACGCCCAGTGCCGCCGAGAAGCTCAAGGAGCTGCGTCGCGAGCTGAACACCCTCGTGGCCGCCCACCACCACCGGACCGGCGCCCCGCACGGGGCGATCCACGGCGACCTCCGTCGGGCCTGCGGGGGTCCGGCGACCCCGGTCGCCACGGCCGAGCAGATCGAGGAGCGC
>JAVXWR010000470.1:0-4337 GCA_032230725.1 Actinomycetota bacterium | reverse complement strand
CGACTCCTTCGTCCGTGGTTCCGACCACCGGGATGGCGGATATGCACCCGCATCAGGCGCGGTGACCGGGCCGTTACGCGCGCCAAGCGGCTTCGTTGACCATCACTGACTTGGCCCAGTGCGATTGCGCCGGGTGGCCCTGCGCGTCCAGCCGAACGCGCGGCGTGACGAGGATGCATCACGATGCGATAACGAGCGCATCAGGAACCCCCGGACGGGCCTGACCCCGTCCTCCACGTCGTGAGCCCGGTCGCAATGAGTGACACTCGAGGCATGAGCGGCGAATCGCTACGCGTCGAGTTCCGGCGCCAGGTGCGCGAGCGGGTCCTCGACACCGCCGCGACACTCACGGTGGAGCGTGGGTGGGACCGGGTGCGGATCGGCGAGGTCGCCGTGGCGTCCGGGGTCTCACGACCGACCCTGTACCGCGAGTTCGGCACCAAGGACGGCGTGGGCGAGGCCCTCGTGACCCGCGAGGCCGAGCGATTTTTCACCGGGATCGCCGCCGAGCTCGAGCAGCACGACGACCCGCCGGCGGGCGTGCGCGCCGCCGTCCGCTTCACCCTGGACGAGGCCGGCGGCAACCCGCTCCTGCGCGCGATCCTCACCGGCAGCCGCAGCGGCGACACCAGCCTGCTGCCGTTCCTGACCACCCGCGGCGACGCGATCATCACCGGAGGCAACGCGCTCGTCGGCGACTGGCTCCGGCGCCGGCGCCCGGAGCTCGAGGCCCGGGCCGTGACCGACGCCGTCGACGCCATCGTGCGGCTCACGGTCAGCCACCTCGTCTCCCCCGGCCTGAACCACGCCGACGCCTCCGAGCGGCTCGCCCGCCTGACGTCCTGCCTGATCGCGACCGCGGCCCCCGTCTGAGCCCGGCCTCCGCCGGCGTACTCCTAGAGAGCACCGCTCTGTTCTGAGACAGATACTGCGTCTTGTTTCTACTGCGACACGGTGTCACAGTCATTCCCGGGACGGCATGACGGGGATGCGAGGAGGCCGACGATGACCATCGAGCAGTCACGGGACGAGGTGGCGACCCAGGAGGAGCCGTGGCGCGACAAGCGCCGCTACCTCTGGCCGCTCGGCACCGTCATGCCGGCACTCCCGATCGCCGCGTACGGCCTGGTCCACCTCACCGGTCTCGCGGTCTTCTGGTGGCTCGGTCCGATCATTCTGTTCGTGGTCCTGCCGACGCTGGATCTGCTGATCGGCCGGACCAGCGACAACCCGCCGGACTCCGAGCGGGCCCGCCTGGAGGCCGACCGCTACTACCGGTGGATCACGTACCTCTTCCTGCCGGTGCAGTACGTCAGCCTCGTCTTCACCTGTTGGGTCTGGGCCACACAGCACCTCGGCGTGGTCAGCACCGTCGGCCTCGCGCTGACCATGGGCGTAGTGTCCGGCATCGCGATCAACACCGCGCACGAGCTCGGGCACAAGCGCGAGGAGAACGAGCGCTGGCTCTCGAAGATCGCGCTGGCGAGCTCCGGGTACGGGCACTTCTACGTGGAGCACAACCGCGGCCACCACGTCCGCGTCGCCACCCCCGAGGACCCGGCCAGCTCACGCTTCGGCGAGAACTTCTGGACCTCGTTCCTGCCCCGCACGGTCTGGGGCAGCCTGCGGAGCTCCTGGCACCTCGAGGTGAAGCGGTTCTCCCGCCACGAGAAGAACCCGTGGAGCCTGCGCAACGACATCCTCGTGTCCTGGGCCATGACCGTCGTGCTGTTCACGGCGCTGTGCCTGGCGTTCGGCGTCGGGGTGCTGCCGTGGCTGCTCGTGCAGGCCGTCGTCGGGTTCACGCTGCTCGAAGTCGTGAACTACCTGGAGCACTACGGGCTCAAGCGCGGCAGGCGTGAGGACGGGCGCTACGAGCGCGTCGACCCGCGCCACAGCTGGAACGCCGACCACACCGTGTCGAACCTGCTCCTCTACCAGCTGCAGCGCCACTCCGACCACCACGCGAACCCGGTCCGGCGCTACCAGACGTTGCGCCACTTCGAGGAGTCGCCGCAGCTCCCGTCGGGCTACGGGACGATGATCGTGGTCGCGGTCTTCCCGCCGCTGTGGCGCCGGATCATGGACCCGAAGGTCGTCGCGCACTACGACGGCGATCTCACGCAGGCCAACATCCTGCCCCGCAAGCGGGCCAAGATCCTGGCTCGCTACGGACTGACCGACACCGCCTGACTGCGTCTCTCTCCCGTCGCTTCGCTCGCCCAGGCCAGCACGTTCCCGACGAGGGCCCGCACCCGTTCCCCGGGCGCGGGCCCCTCGTCGTCGCGGGAGAAGGGCTCGAAGAGGGCGCGGTAGTACAACGGCGCCAGTACCCCGTCGACGACGGCGTCCTCGTCCGGGACGTCCCCACCGCGCCGGCGCTCGTGGTCGAGTATCGCGGCGATCTGCGCCCGACGGTCGCCGGTGCAGGCGCACGACGCCGCCTCCCCCGCCCCGATGGACGCCCGCATGAGGGCGAGTGTGTCCGGGTCCTCGAGGTCACGCGCCACGTCGGTCGACCAGCGCTCCAGGTCGCCGACCAGCCCCCCGGTGTCGGGCACGACGACGTCCCCGGTGAACCGGTGCTCCGCGACAGCGGCGAGCAGGTCCGCGAGCGAGCCCCAGCGCCGGTACACGGTGGTGGCGTGCACGCCCGCGCGGGCCGCGACCACCGGGATCGTCAGGTCCTCGGTGCGCACGCCCTCCGCCACCAGGTCCTGCACCGCGCGGTGCACCGCCGCGCGCACCCGCGCCGAGCGGCCCCCCGGCCGGGTCCCGGCGCCTTCGGTCCCGTCGGACCCCGTCATGGCGACTCCCACCTTCCCGAGTCTTCCACGTCGCCGGAATGAACGCAGCGATCGTTGCCTTAGCCATGCTAGCGTCGCGGACGGACTAATGCAGCGATCTTTGCGATCGCACCCCGAGGGAGACCCATGCACCCGAGAACGCGTGCCCGGCTGTTCGCGGCCGTGGGCGGCATCGTCGTCCTCTTCCCCGCCGCCTCGAGCGCCCCGAGCCCGCTCTACCCGCTCTACCAGCAGCTCTTCGGGTTCTCGGCCGCGACGCTGACCGTCGTCTTCGCCGTCTACGTGGCCGGTCTGCTGGCCTCGCTGCTCGTCGTCGGGGCGTTGTCGGATCACGTCGGGCGCAAGCCGGTCCTCGTCGGGGCCCTGCTGCTCGAGGCCGTGTCCTTCGCGGTGTTCCTCGGCGCCGGCGGCGTCACGGCCCTCCTCGTCGCCCGCGTGCTGCAGGGCATTGCGACCGGGGCGGCGATCACGACCCTCGGGGCGACGATGGTCGACCTCGCCCCGCCGGAGGCGCCGCACCGCGCGGGCATGGTCACCGGCGTCGGAACGCTCGCCGGGCTCGCCGCGGGTGCGGTCGGTGCGGGTGCCCTGACCCAGCTCGCCCCCGCCCCCACCCGACTGGTGTGGATCGTCCTGCTCGGGCTGCTCGCCGTCTCGGCGGTCGTCGTCGCGGTACTGCCCGAGACGTCGGTGCGCCGGCCGGGCGTGTGGGCCTCCCTCGTGCCGCGGGTGGGCGTGGCGCCCCGGCTGCGCGGCGAGGTGCTCGCGGTGACCCCCGTGCTCGTCACCAGCTGGGCCCTGGGCGGGCTCTACCTCTCACTCGGGCCGTCCATCGCGGGGACGCTGCTCGGGGAGTCGTCCCGGCTGATCGGCGGCCTCGTCGTGACACTGCTGTGCGGCACCGGGGCGCTCGCGTCGTTCCTCCTGCGCGACCGCCCCGTGCGCTCCCTGATCGCGCCCGCGGCCGGCCTGCTCGCCGGCGGGACCGCGGTGACCCTCGTCGGGTTCACCCTCGCCTCGCTGGCGCTCACCGCGCTCGGAACGGTCGTGGCCGGGGTCGGCTTCGGCGCGGCCGCACTCGCCTGCTTCGGGGTCTTCGCCGAGATCGCGGGCCCCGGCGAGCGGGGCGAGCTGTTCGCGGTCGCCTACGTCATCTCGTACACGGCGTTCTCGCTGCCCGCCGTCGCGGCCGGGATCGGCAGCGGGATCGTCGGGCTCGCGACGGCGGCCGAGGTCTACGGCGGCGTCGTCGTCCTCCTCGGCGCCGGCTCGGTGGTCCTGACGCTCGTCCGAGGACACCGCCGTCCGGCTGAACCCGTCCCGGCAGGCGTCGGCGGCGCCTGCGAGGGATAGCGGATGCCACGACGAGTCACGACGTCTCCGTCATCCGGGTGATCAGTCCCCGAACGAGTGGTCACAACGGGTGTTCACTCGCCCCGCTGAGCCGAACCTGAGAATAGGAACCCTTGACCTACTCTTGGCAGCCGCGCTCCTGGTTTGACTACTTCTTGGGAAGACTCACAGACATGT
>JAVXWR010000457.1:0-4625 GCA_032230725.1 Actinomycetota bacterium | reverse complement strand
CGAGGCGCCGCAGGGTGGCCTCGGCGTCGCCCCGGAGGTCCGTCGGGGCGCCGGGATCGGTCACGGTCGTCATGGCAACCACCGTGGCACAGGGGTCCGACACCGTGGGTGGGGTCCGGGGATCCGGCGGCCGGGCGGCGGCTTGTGACCCGACTCACCCTCGCGGGACGATCCCGGCATGACGTCGGAGGTCCTGACCACGGGATGGGAGCCCGGGGTCCCCGCGGGGGACACGATCACCCGGCGCTTCGTCCTGGCCTACGCCGAGCGGATCGCGGCGATGGCCGCCCGCACCGGTGGCAGGCAGAAGTGGGTCGACGGCGCACGCATGGCCGACCTGCGCTCGCCGTTCGGCTACGACAACGCCGTCGTCGTGACCCGGCCCCTCGCCGAGGCCGAGTGGCCGGACCTCCTCGCGGCGGCGGAGGCGTTCTTCCCGCCGCAGCGGTGGTGGGTGGTGCTCTCGGTCTTCCCGACCCCGGACCTGGGCGCCCACGGCCTCGTCCGCGTCGGCCACCCGCCCCTGATGCTGCGCCCACCCGGACCGACCCCGCCGCCGGCGCCCGGCCTCGACGTCCGCGCCGTCACCGACGCGGCCACCCTCGCCGACTTCCAGAGCGTGCTCGTCGCCGCGTACGGCCTGGCGGAGGTGGGTGTGCCCGCGATCGCGGACCTCGCCCTGGTCGGCTCGCTGCTGGCGCTGCGGGTGGGCTACGCCGACGGCGCGCCGGTCGCGACCGCGGGCGCCGCGGTGCACCACGGGATCGTCGAGGTGGACTGGGTCGCGACGCTCGGGTCGGCCCGCCGCCGCGGGTTCGGCGCGGCGATCACCTCCGCCGTGGTCGACGTCGCGCCGGATCTGCCCGCGGTGCTCATCGCCAGCGACGACGGCCAGGGCGTGTACCGCCGTCTCGGGTTCCTCGACCTCTTCCGCACCACCATGTGGGAGCACCCGGCGTCGTGACACCCGGTGGCGGTGACGTCAGGGCCGCGCCTGCGACGCGCGCGCATGCCGGTACCGGACGACCGCCGCCGCGAGCGACCCGACGAGCACCGTCGCGGTCACGACCAGCAGGTACGAGGCGAGCCACACGTGCTTGGCCAGCTCGACGTATCCGTCGCCCAGCGTGGCGAGCAGGACGGTCCCCACGGCGGCCGCGGCGAGGACCCCGGCGACGCGCAGCAGGCCCCGGACGGCGCCGAGCCGCCGGGAGAGGCGGGGGAGGAGCACCGTCGACGCCGCCGCGAGCAGGGCCACGACGACGACCGCGGGCGGCACCGGGCGCCCGGGCAGCCCGTCGAGGTAGGCGAACGTGACCGCCATGTGCTGGTCGCCCTCGGGGGTCGGGGCCACCGGGAGGGAGCCGCTGACGGTGCGTGGCCCCGCCGTCGTGGACACCAGGTAGGGCACCTGGGGGCGCAGCGTCGCGTCCAGGCCGCGGCGCACCATCGCGGCCGCGAGCGCCGGGTGCGTCGCCACCCAGCGGCGGGCCGCCGCGCGGATCGCCGCCGTGCGGATCGCCGTCGTGCCGGGTCCGGCGATCTCGTCCCAGCCCGGGACGTTCCGGCCGCCGTGCAGGTAGAAGTGCTCGCCGGAGACCCGGAACGCCTCCGGCGGCAGCCCGAGCGCCGCGAGCGGCGCCGGCCCGGCTTCGGGCAGGATCGCGGTGAAGACCAGGTCGTGGGTGTTGGGGGTCTGGTAGAGCTCGTCCTGGTAACGGATCCCGGCGAGCACGGGGGACAGCGCCAGGGCCACCGCGACGACGGCCGCCACGAGGCCCGGCACGCGGCGCCACCACCGGCGCGTGCCGACGGTGATGCCCACGCAGGCCACGACGGCCACGACCCCGACGGGGAGGAAGCCCGTCTTGGCGGTGACCGTGGTGACCCCGCCGAGGGCCACCAGGCCGAGCGCCGTCGCGCGGGCGGACCGGTCCCGGGCGCGGATCAGCGCGACCGCGAGCAGCCCCCAGCCGAGCCACGCCGCGCCGAGGAGCCCCGCCGGTTCGCCGTAGGTCGACACCAGGAAGCGGGCCCACCAGGGCACGGCCAGCAGCGGGAGGAGCGGCGGCACCACGACGAGCAGGACCCGGCCCGCCCGGCGCCGCGCCGTCGCCCCGGCGACGGCCCACGTCGCGAGCCCCGCCCCGAGACCGAAGAGGACCGCGTAGGCGCCGGCGAGCCACTCGAGGCTGAAGCGTGTGCTGCCGTCCGGGGCGGGGGACGAGAGGTCCAGCCGGGCGGCGAGCGCGACGGTCGCCTCCAGCACGACGCCGCCGGAGGTGACGGGGGCGGGCGCCGGGCACGGCCGGCT
The DNA here is from genome assembly GCA_032230725.1 of Actinomycetota bacterium. Classification (GTDB taxonomy): domain Bacteria; phylum Actinomycetota; class Actinomycetes; order Mycobacteriales; family Pseudonocardiaceae; genus Actinomycetospora. The sequence goes on along the minus strand of JAVXWR010000457.1, from coordinate 2,311 downwards.
GCCGGAGCCGGCGCGGAACTCGGTGACGACGATGCCGTGCCCCGCCGCGGCACCGTTCGTGGTGTCCGGGACGAGCCCGGCCACGCAGAACAGGCGGGCGCCGTCGGAGTTGTCGGCCGCGCCGATCGCGCCGTCGCCGACGAGCCCGAGCCGCGCCACGAGCCCGGCGGCCACCACGAGGGCGACCCCGACGGCGAGCAGCAGGCGGGGGAGGGGGCGGAGGGCCCGGGGTTCCGGGATGGTCGGCGGCCCCGGCGACGGCGGGGCGTCGAGGGTGCCGACGCCCGTGCGCTGCGCCGTCATCGGCGCCAGCGTGCCATGACCGACCTGCGGACCTACTCGGCGTCCTCCATCGCCTGCCCCAGCGAGCGGGCGGCCCGGTTGCTCCGGTCGGCGGCGAGCAGGTGGCCGGCGCCGAGGACGAGCGCGATCGGCCACTCGAGCAGGCCGAGCACACCCATCACGGCGATCCCGCCGACGAACGCGAGCTCCGGGCGCGACAGCTCGAGGGTGCCGAGCCCGGGCACGGTGAGTCGGGTGGTCGGGGCGTCGTCCTCGAGGCGGGCGAGGGGTGCGCTGTCCGTGGTCGTCATCCCGCCCATGGTGCGCCGTTCCGCGGGGCTCCGCCCGGTCGACCTCGCCAGGGGCGGACAAGCGGGCGATCAGCGGGCAGGATGCGGTTCGTGGGTACCGATCCGACCGGCCGCACGACGTTCTTCGACTCCGTCGACGACGTCGTGGCCCGGCTCGCCGACGTCGAGTACCTCGCCTCCACCGCCGTCGCCACCACCGTGTTCCTCGCCGATCGGCTCGGCAAGCCGCTGCTGGTCGAGGGTCCGGCCGGCGTCGGGAAGACCGAGCTGGCCCGGGCGGTGGCCGAGTCGACCGGCGCCGGGCTCGTCCGGCTGCAGTGCTACGAGGGCATCGACGAGGCCCGCGCGCTCTACGAGTGGAACCACGCCAAGCAGTTGCTGCGCATCCAGGCTGCGACTTCGGATCCCACCAACCCGGCCTGGTCCGCCGCCCGCGACGACGTCTTCTCCGAGGAGTTCCTGCTCACCCGCCCGCTGCTCACCGCGATCCGCCGCGACGCGCCGACGGTGCTGCTGGTCGACGAGACCGACAAGGCCGACGTCGAGGTGGAGGGCCTGCTGCTCGAGGTGCTCGGCGACTTCCAGGTGACCGTCCCCGAGCTCGGCACCATCACCGCCACCCAGCGGCCCTTCACGGTGCTGACCTCCAACGCCACCCGCGAGCTCTCCGAGGCCCTCAAGCGGCGCTGCCTGTTCCTGCACCTGGACTTCCCCGACGCCGAGCTGGAGCGCCGGATCGTCGCGTCGCGGGTTCCGCAGCTGCCGGAGGCACTGGCCGAACAGCTCGTGCGGATCATCGGGGTGCTGCGGGGGCTGGACCTGCGCAAGGCGCCGTCGGTGTCGGAGACGATCGACTGGGCGCGCACGCTGGTCGCGCTCGGCCTCGACACCCTCGACGACGACGCCGTGCGCAAGAGCCTCGGCGTCGTCCTCAAGCACCGCTCCGACCTGGTCAAGGCCGCCTCCGAGCTGCGCCTGAACTAGCGATGAGCACCCCGCAGCGCCCGTCTCATGTCGCTCCGCCCGCCCGGGGCGGAATCCCCGCCCACCTCGTGGACTTCGTCCAGGCCTTGCGCACCCACCACGTCGACGTCGGGCCGGGGGAGACGGTCGACGCCGCGGCGGTCATGGCCGAGATCGACCTGCTGCGCCGCGAGCACCTGCGCGAGGGACTGGCCGCCGCGCTGCTGCGACGCTCCGGGCAGCGCCAGACCTTCGACGCGCTGTTCGACCTGTGGTTCCCCCTGGGCCAGGGGGCGGCGCTCGGGGAGGTCGCCCTGCCCTACACCGAGGACGGCGGCGTCGACGTCGACGCCCTGCGCGACCTGCTCGCCCAGCTCCTCGCGGACGGCGACACCGCCGCGCTCTCCGAGCTCGCCCGCGCCGTCGTCGACGGGCTGGGCGCGCTCGGCGTCGGAACCGGCAGCGGGGCCGGCACCGGCACCGGATCCGGGGGCTCCGGGAGCGGGCAGGACGGCACGGGCGGGACGCCGTCGGGGTTCTCGTCCTACCAGGCGCTCAACAGCGTGCGGCCCGAGACGCTGCTCGCGCGGGTGCTCGCCGACCTGCGCGGCCGTCGGGAGGTCGCGGGCGACGCGGCCGACACCCCGTTCGCCGAGGAGGTCGCCCGCCGCGAGACGCGGGCCCGCATCGCCGAGTTCCGCCGCCTGGTGCAGGCCGAGACGGCGCGGCGGGGCTCGGAGATCCGGGGCCGGGAG
>JAVXWR010000351.1:0-3218 GCA_032230725.1 Actinomycetota bacterium | reverse complement strand
CTCGGGGCTGGAGACCCCGGCGTGCAGGACGATCGGCGCGACGACCACCCCGCGCGCCATCAACCCCACCAGCAGCCGCTCGGTGAACGGCCGGCCCGCGCTCGCCATCTCGGCGCTGCCCGGGTGCGTCGCGTAGACGGTCTGGTACTCGGCCAGCGGATACGCCCCGGTGAGGTAGCCGTAGCCGATCGGCCGACCGTGACCGGCGAGGAACTCCGCGGCGTCCCGGCCCGGGCGGGTCCGCGCCCGCCAGAGCCGGGTCACCGCCGCGTCGGGCTCCGGGTAGGGCGTGAGGAGCTCCAGCCGGACGCCGTCGTCCAGCGTCAGGATCTCCCCGGCGACGACGGAGCGCTCCGGCCCGTCCGGCCGTCGGGGCTCGACCACCCAGGACCCGTCGTCGAATGTGGTCGACACGTGCACGACGGTCGGCGCCCCGTCGGCCCGGCGGGCGTCGATCGCCGCGGGCAGCGTCGCCGACGTGTTCACCACCAGCAGGTCGCCGGGGCGGAGGTGGTCGCCGAGGTCGGCGAAGCGACGGTGCACGACGCGACCGGGCTCGGCGACCAGCAGCCGTACCCCGTCGCGGGTCAGACCCCGCCGCTCGGGCGGGGCGGTGGCCTCGCGGTCGGGGGGCAGGACGAAGCGTGTGGCCGGGGCGGTCACGACGTCACCACCAGGTCCGCCGCCCGGTACCGGCCGCTGGGCAGCTCGCCGGCGATCAGTCCGCGCAGGGCCGGGACCACCGACCCGGGCAGCGGGCGGTCGCTGATGTCCTCACCGGGGAAGGCTTCCTGGTGCATGGCGGTCCGCATGTCGCCCGGGTCGACGGTGTACACGCGCAGGCCCGGTTCCTCGACGGCGAGCACGGCGCCGAGGTGCTCGAGCGCCGCCTTCGACGCGCCGTAGCCGCCCCAGCCGTCCATCGCCTCGACGGCGGCGTCGGAGGACACGTCGATCACCCGCGCGCCCGGGCGCAGGGACGGGCGCAGCGCCTGGACCAGGGCCAGCGGAGCGACGACGTTGACCGTCAGCACGTCGGCGAGCACGTCGAGCGGGTAGTCGAGAAGGCGCGGCTGCGGGCTGGGTCCGAGCAGGCTGGCGTTGTTGACCAGCAGGTCGAGGCCGCCGAGGTCGGCGACGACCTGCGCGAGCCGGCGGCGGTGCCCCGCATCGGCGACGTCCCCGGGCACGACGGTGACGGCGGGCGAGTCGAAGGTGAGCGCGGCGGCGTGGCGGGCGTCGACGACGACCCGCCAGCCGTCGCGCGCGAGCTGTTCGGCCAGGGCCCGGCCCAGCCCGCGCGAGGCGCCGGTGACCAGGGCGGTCGGTGTGGGTTCCGATGTCATGTCGCCCAGCGTGTGACCTCAACCATTGTGGAGGTCAAACCGCCGCGGCACGAGGAGCGACAGCACCGCCGCCACCGCGCACAGCCCGCCCGCGGTGAGCCAGGCCGAGGTGTACGAGCCGGTGGTGTCGCGCAGCAGCCCCGCCCCGAACGCCGCGATCGCCGACCCGACCTGGTGCGAGGCGAAGATCCAGCCGAACACGACGGGCGCGCGGTCCCCGAAGTGCTCGCGGGCCAGGGCGACCGTGGGCGGCACCGTCGCGACCCAGTCGAGCCCGTAGAACACGATGAAGGCCCAGATCGGCGGCGTGGCGGCCGGTCCGAGGAGCAGCGGGAGGAGCGTGAGCGACAGACCGCGGAACAGGTAGTAGGCGATCAGCAGGTAGCGCGGGTCGACGCGGTCGGTGAACCACCCGGACGCGATCGTGCCCGCCACGTCGAAGATCCCGACGACGGCGAGCAACCCGGCCGCCGTTGTCGCCGGCATCCCGTGGTCGTGCGCGGCGGGCACGAAGTGGGTGTTGACCAGCCCGACCGTCGTCGCGCCGCAGATGGCGAAGCTGCCCGCGAGCAGCCAGAACACGCTGGTCCGGGACGCGTCGCGCAGCGCCTCCAACGCCTGGCGGACCGCGCCGCCCGCCGGCCGGACGACGACGGCGAGCGGCGCGTGCGGCGGGACCGGCTCGGCGCCGAGGGCGACGACGCCGACGTCGCTCGGCCGGTCGCGCAGCAGGAACACCACCAGGGGCACGACGAGGAGCGCTCCCGCCGTCACGACGAGCGAGGCCGGCCGCCAGCCGTGGGTGCTCGCGAGCCACGCCATCAGCGGGAGGAACACCAGCCCGCCCGCGGACTGGGCGGCCGTCAGCACCCCGCTGACCAGCCCGCGGTGGCGCACGAACCAGCGCCCGGTCACCGTCGCCACGAAGGCCAGGGCGGTCGCGCCGGTGCCGACCCCGATGCACACGCCCCAGAGCAGGACCAACTGCCAGGGCGTCTTCACGAACACCGTGAGGCCGCTGCCGATCGCCACGAGCAGCAGCCCGGCGGTCACGACGCGACGCATCCCGAAGCGCTCCATCAGCGCCGCCGCGAACGGGGAGATCACGCCGTAGAGCACGAGGTTGACCGACACCGCGGAGGAGATCTCGCTGTGGGACCAGCCGAACTCCATGTGCAGCGGGTCGATGAGCACCCCGGGCGCCGAGCGGAAGCCGGCGGCGCACATGAGGGCGACGAACGCGGTGGCGGCGACGGCCCAGGGCCAGGTGTTCGCGCGGGTCAGGCGCGAGGGCGCGGGCGGCGTGGTCGTGGACACGAGAGATCAGCGTGGTGGCTGCGATTCCGACGGACCAGTGGCCGGAACGCCGACATGTGCCAGGATCGGGCCATGGTGCATCGCGTGGCCGTCCTCGCCCTCGACGAGGTCGTCGGGTTCGACCTGCCGATGGCCTCGCAGATCCTCGGGGAAGCCCGGCGCGACGGCGAACCGCTGTACGACGTGCGTGTCTGCGGGGTCGAGCCCACCGTGCGCGTCACCAGCGGCTACCGCCTCCAGCTCGACCACGGCCCGGAGGCGCTCGCCGAGGCCGACACCGTGGTCGTCCCCGGCACGCACTGCGTCCCGGTCCGCCGCGACGGCGTGCTCCCGACGGCGGTGGCCGAGGCGCTCGCGCTCGTCCCCTCGGGCGCGCGATGGATGTCGATCTGCACGGGCGCCTTCGTGCTCGCCGCCGCCGGGCGCCTGGACGGACGCCGCGCGACGACCCACTGGGCGCGCGCCGCCGACTTCCGCCGGCTCTTCCCGGCCGTCGAGCTCGACGAGGACGTCCTCTTCGTCGACGAGGGCGACCTGCTGACCTCGGCCGGCCTC
>JAVXWR010000424.1:0-3420 GCA_032230725.1 Actinomycetota bacterium | reverse complement strand
CCCGACGGTGACGGCCCGGCCGACGCCGAGCACCCCGGCACCGAGCCCCCCGAGACCGAGCCCCCCGAGACGCGCACCCCGGACCCCGGGCGTTCCGACGATCGGCACCCCGGCCCCGCGGACGAGCAGGTCGGCGATGACGCCCCGACGACGGCCGTCCCGCCGGTCCCCGAGCGCGCCCCCCGCCTCGACGGGCCGACGACCTTCCTGCCCGAGGGCACCCGTCGTGGCGGGACCGGCGGCCGGTTCGCCGGCGGTCGCGGCGCGACCGCGGGACGGAGCGGCGGCGGGGTCGCGCCGGGCCGTCGCGGCGGGGCGCCGTGGGGTCCCCGCGCGCCCGCCTCGGGCCCGATCGCGGTCGGCCGCGACGGCGCGATCGTGCCCGGCACCGTCATCGCCGAGCGCTACCGCCTCGTCGCCGAGGTGGGCCGGGACCGTTCCGCGGACGCCGTGCTCTGGAAGGCGCGGGACACCACGCTGGAGCGCGACGTCGCGGTCACCCTGCTCGTCGGCGGCTGGCAGGCCGACGTCCGGGCCTCGTCGGCCCTGTCCCGTGCCACCCGCTCCGCCCACTTCTCCCACCGCCACGCGGCCCGGGTGCTCGACGTCGTGCAGCCCGGGTCCTCGCGGCTGCCCGCCGGGGTGCTGGGCGCCGCGGTCGCCGAGTGGACCCCCGGGCGGGACCTCGCCGAGCTCGTGGCCGGCGGACCGCTGAGCCCGAGCGCCGCGCTGCGCGTCGTCGAGCCGCTGGCCCAGGCGGTCGCCGACGCCCACCGCGCCGGCCTCGTCCTCGGCATCGACCACCCACAGCGCGTTCGCGTGACGTCCCGGGCCGCCGCCCGGCTGGCGTTCCCGATGCCCCGCGGGGACGCCACGGTCGACGACGACGTCCGGGGTCTCGGCTCGACGCTCTACCTGCTGCTCACCGCCCGGTGGCCCGCCACCGACGGGAGCACGCCGGCCGGGCTGAAGGCCGCCCCCCGGACCGCGGCCGGCACCCCCGTCCCGGTGCGCGACCTGCGCCCGGGCCTGCCGGTCGGGCTCGCCGCCCTCGTCGACCGGACCCTCGACGCCACCGGCGGCATCCGGACCGCAGCGGCCGTCCACGGCCTGGTGCGCCAGCTGCGGGAGGGCGCGGAGGACGACGGGGTGCTGCTGCCGCTGACCGAGGAGGGCGTCCAGCTCGACGACGACCCGGGCACGGTCTGGCAGCCCGACGACGACGAGGCGCCCGAGGAGCACGACGCCGCGACGCGGCGCAAGCTGCGGATCGGCGTGACGCTGCTGGTGGTCGCGGTCCTGGCGATCGTCGCGTTCGTGGCCTTCCAGGCGGTGTCGCTGGTCGGCGGCGGTCCCTCCTCGGGCCCGCCCCTGGTCATCCCCACCTCGGCCGCGCCCGCCCCCGGAGCGGCCGCGGCGCCGACGATCCCGCCCGCGCCGGCCCCGACGGGTCCGGTGCAGCTCGCGAGCATCGCCGTCTACGACCCGTCGGGCGACCCGGACAACCCCGACCGCGTCGGGCGGGCCGCGGACAACGACCCGTCGTCCACGTGGTCGACGACGGACTACGACGAGCAGTTCCCCGCGCTCAAGCCGGGCATCGGGCTCATGACGACCTTCCGGGCGCCGGCGACCGTCTCCCAGGTCGTCGTCCGCTCCCCGAGCCCGGGCACGCGCATCGAGATCCGGGCGGCCTCGGCGCCCGACGTCCCGCTGGCACAGACCCAGTTGCTCGGGGCGGGCACGGTCTCCGGGGACACCACGACGATCCCGGTGCAGGCCACGCCCGCCCCGACCGGCAACCTCCTCGTCTGGATCACCGGCCTCGCCCAGTCGGACGACGGCCAGTACTCGAGCAAGATCGCCGAGGTCACGGTGGTCGGCGCGAGCTGACGCGGCGCCGGTTTCACCGAACCGCACCCCGGCCTCCCGGCCCGCGTCTAGCGTCCGCGGACGTGGCCGACCCACGCTCCGACCAGGAGCTCATGGCCGCCCACGTGGCGGGCGACGACCGCGCGTTCGACGAGCTCGTCCGGCGCCACACCGACCGGCTGTGGGCCTTCGCGATCCGGACCCTCGGGGACTCCCACGAGGCCTCCGACGCACTCCAGGAGGCCTTCCTGTCCGCCTTCCGCGCCGCCGACCGGTGGCGCGGGGAGGCGACGGTGTCCACGTGGCTGCACCGCATCGTCTACCACGCCTGCCTGGACCGGGTCCGCCGCCGCCGCACCCACCCGACCCACCCGCTCGACGAGGGAACGGACGTCCCGCTGCCCCGCGACCCGATGGCCGACCGCATGACCGTGCTGGCGGTGGACGAGGCGCTGGCCCGGTTGCCGACCGCCCAGCGCTCGGCCGTCGTGCTCGTGGACATGGAGGGCCTGTCGATCGCCGAGGCGGCCCGGGTCCTGGGGGTGCGGGAGGGCACGGTGAAGAGCCGGGCCGCCCGGGGCCGCTACCGGCTCGCGGTGCTCCTCGGACACCTGCGCCCGGGCGCCGGGAACGACGACGACGCTTCGGACGTCGAAGCCCTGGGAGGCGGCCTGTCGAGCCCCGCGGGAGGTGAGCGATGACGGAGGAGCCCCGGGACGACGCCGGGGGTCGCGCCGAGGATGCCGACCGGGCGGACGCGGTGCGCCGGCACGGCGACGGGGAACGCCCGCGCGACGGCGAGGAGGAGCTGTTCGCGGCGCTGGAGCGCACCCGGGCGGACCTCGCCGCGGCGCCCGTCCCGCCGCTGCCCGGGGGGTTCGCGGACCGGATGGCGGCCGCGCTCGCCGCCGAGCGGGAGCGCGGGGCACCGGGCCCCGACGCTTCCTCGCCACCTTCCCCGCAGCGACCTCCCGTGCCTTCCCGCCCGCCGTCGCGGCGGCCCGGCACCCGGGCCGGCCCGGGGCCCGTCCCGCGGCGCCGGCGGGTCCTCGCCTACGGCCTCGTGGCCCTCGCCGCGGTCGCCGCGGTCGCCGGAGGCCTCGTCGTCGGGACCGGGACGGCCTCCGGCCCGGTCCCGACCGCGGCGCCGCCCCTCCCGCCGGCCGGTGCTCCGGGGACGGCCCCGGAGCCGGTGTCCGGCGCAGACCCGGTGCGGGCGCTGCGGGCCGGTCTCGGCGCGCGGGACCCCGGTCCCCTGGCCGATCCGGCGCGGCGTGCGGCCTGTCTCGTCGTGCACGGTCTCCCGGCGGGCACCGTGCCGCTCGGCAGCAGGCAGGTCCTCGTCGACGACCGTCCGGGCACGCTGCTGGTGCTGCCCACCGGGCAGGCCGCCCGCTTCCGGCTGCTCGTGGTGGGCCCGGGGTGCACGGCCACCGACCCGGACACCCTGGCCGACCTCACGGTCGGCGGGTGAGTGGGGAGGCCGACACCCCATGGGGAATCCTGATCCCGTGGCGGACGTTGCAGCGGACGTGAGTGACAAGACCA
>JAVXWR010000398.1:0-13395 GCA_032230725.1 Actinomycetota bacterium | reverse complement strand
CGGCATCGACACCGCCAAGGGCTGGGGTCGTGACGACGAGACGTGGTCGGTCAAGGCCGAGCTCGAGGCCTACGGGGCCGACCCGACGTGGTTCGGGCTGGGTGACCGCGACGTCGCCACCCACCTGGTGCGCACCCGGATGCTGCGCGCCGGCTACCCGCTCTCGCAGGTCACCGAGGCCCTCTGCCGGCGCTGGGCGCCCGGGGTCGCACTCGTCCCGGCCAGCGACGACCGCATCGAGACCCACGTCGTGATCGACGACCCGGTGACCGGGGAGCGCCGCGCCGTGCACTTCCAGGAGTGGTGGGTGCGCCACCACGCGGAGCCGACGGCCCACGGGTTCGCCTCGGTGGGGCGCGATCAGGCCGCCGCGTGCCCCGCGGCGCTCGCCGCGATCGCCGACGCCGACGTCGTCCTGCTGGCCCCGTCGAACCCCGTGGTGAGCATCGGCACGATCGTCGACGTCCCCGGGATGCGGGCCGCCCTCGCGCAGGCCCCTGGACCCGTCGTCGGGATCTCGCCGATCATCGCCGGGCAGGCCGTGCGTGGGATGGCCGAGGCGTGCCTGTCGGCGGTCGGCGTGGAGGTCTCGGCCGAGGGGGTCGCCCGGCACTACGGGGCGCGCTCCGAGGGCGGACTGCTCGACGGCTGGCTCGTGCACTCCGGGGACACCGCCGCGGTGCCGGGGATCGCCGTGCGCTCGGTGCCGCTGCTCATGAGCGACGCCGAGGCGACGGCGGCGATGGTGCGCGAGGCGCTGGACGTGGTGGGGCTCGCCACCGGGGCGAGCGGAGCGACGGGAGAACGGGGTGTCTGAGGCCCACCCCGACCACGCCGCGGCCGGTGGGCTCACCGCCTGGGGCGTCCCGGGGCTCCCCGAGTTCCGGCCGGGGGACGACCTGACGGCGGCCCTCGCCGCCGCGCTCGAGCCCACCCTGGCCGACGGCGACGTCGTCGTCGTGACCTCGAAGATCCTCTCCAAGGCCGAGGGCCGGCTCGTCACCGTGCCGCGCGACCCCGAGGAGCGCGACGCCGCCCGCCGTCGGCTCATCGACGACGAGACGGTCCGGGTGCTCGCCACCAAGGGCCGCACGAGGATCGTCACCAACCGGCTGGGGATCGTGCAGGCCGCGGCGGGGGTGGACGGGTCGAACGTGGCGGGCGACGAGGTCGCGCTGCTGCCCGAGGACCCCGACGGTTCGGCCGAGGCGCTGCGCGCGGGGCTCGCGGCCGCGCTCGGGGTACGGGTCGCCGTCGTCGTCACCGACACCATGGGCCGCTGCTGGCGGCTCGGGCAGACCGACGCCGCGATCGGCTCGGCGGGCCTGGTCGCACTGCACTCCTACGGCGGGGCGGTCGACGCGCAGGGCAACGAGCTGCTGGTCACCGAGGTCGCCGTCGCCGACGAGGTCGCGGCCGCGGCCGACCTGGTGAAGGGCAAGCTCGGGGGGGTGCCGGTGGCCGTCGTGCGCGGGCTGCGGCACCTCATCGGGGCGGGACGCTCGGCCGGCGAACTGGTGCGCCCCGTCGAGGAGGACCTGTTCTGGCTCGGGACCGCCGAAGCCCTCGCGCGGGGGGCGCGGGAGGCCGTCCCGGCGCGGCGCTCGGTGCGGGCGTTCTCCCCCGACGCGGTGGATCCCGACGCGGTCCGCCGCGCCGTGGCCTCGGGCCTCACCGCGCCCGCGCCGCACCACTCCCGGCCGGTGCGCTTCGTGTGGCTGCGCGACGCCGGGCGGCGGACCGCGCTGCTCGACGCCATGGCCGACGCCTGGCGGGCCGACCTCGAGCGCGACGAGTTCCCCGCCGAGCAGCTCGCCCGGCGGATGGCGCGTGGGGATCTGCTGCGCGACGCGCCCGAGCTGGTGCTGCCGTTCCTGGTGCGCGGGCCCGACGGCGGGGCGCACGACTATCCCGACCCCCGCCGGGCCGACTGCGAGCGGACGATGTTCACCGTGGCGGGGGGCGCCGCGGTGCAGGGGCTGCTCGTCGCGCTGGCCGCCGAGGGGCTCGGCTCGTGCTGGGTGGGGTCGACGATCTTCGCCGCCGACGTCGCACGATCGGCGCTCGAGCTGCCCGCATCGTGGGAGCCGCTGGGCGCGGTGGCGCTCGGGCACCCGGCGGAGGCCGTGCCGGAGCGCGGTGAGCTCGTCGCGGACGGCCGGTTGGTGGAGTGGTGAGCGAACCGACCGCGGCGGTGCACGCCGACGCGACGGCCGTCCTGGCCGCCTGGGACGCCCCCGACGCCGGGCAGGCCGCGGTCCGCGAGGCGCTGCTGGCCTACCTCGCCCGGGTGCCCGACGCCTGCGCCCGGTCCTGCGCCTCCGGGCACCTCACGGCCTCGGCGCTCGTCCTCGACGACGCGGGCGAGCACGCCCTGCTCACGCTGCACCCGCGCGTCGGGCGCTGGGTGCAGCTCGGCGGTCACATCGAGCCGGAGGACACGACGCTCGCGGGGGCCGCGCTGCGCGAGGCGACCGAGGAGTCGGGCATCGAGGGCCTGACGATCTCCGCGGCCCCACTCCACCTCGACGTCCACCCGATCACCTGCTCGCTCGGCGTCCCGACCCGCCACCTCGACGTCCGCTACCTGGTCCGGGCCCCTGCGGGGGCGCAGGAGCACCGCAGCGAGGAGTCGGTGGCCCTGCAGTGGTGGCCGCTGGGCGACCTCCCGGACGACGTCGCCTTCGGGCGGGCCCTCGCGGGCTGAGGTGGCGGGGCTCCGGCTCAGCCGGCGGGGCCGGCCACCGCGAGGGCGTCGCGGGCGTAGGCGGCGGTGCCGGCCGCGTGGTGGTCCAGGACCTCCGCGAGCCGCGGGGACACCTCGGGCCCGGCCAGCGCGCGGTGGCGGCCCACCAGGGCCCGCACCGGCTCGGCGTCGATCGGCTCCCCCGCCGCCCACAGCCGGGCCCACGCCGCGCCGAGCTCCGCGAGCTCGTCGTCCGACCCCGGCCCCTGGTCGTCGAACCCGTCGAACATCGCCGAGATGTCCCCCGCCCACCCGACGGCGTGCCCCGCGAGGGTCACCCGGAGCGCCCCGGCCTGGCGCCCCAGGCGGTCGCGCTCCGCCTCGAGGACGTCGAGGTGGCGCCGCAGCGCGTCCTCGGCGTCGTCGGGGCCCGCGAGCGCGGCCGCGAGACCGTCGTCGGGCACCCCCAGGGCCTGCAGGAGCAGGACGCGCTGGAGGCGGACGAGGTCGTCGCGGTCGTAGGCGCGGTAGCCGTCGTCGGAGGCGATCGCGGGTACGAGCAGACCGCGGCGCTCCCACGCCCGCAGCGTCGGGACCGGCACCCCGCTCGCGCGCGCCACCTCCGCGGCGCTCCAGCCCACTGCGCCGTCCATGACCGCGCTACATCCCACGGAAGTCGCGCGGCGAGTAGCGGGGCCCGAACCGCGGCCGCCGGAACCCCGACGCCTCGATGTAGCGGACCGCGCGCTGGCGCTGCGGGGCGTAGCAGGCGAGGACCTCGAGCATCCCGGCGTCGTCGAGCTTGCGGCCCACGAGGGCGTAGCCGACGGTCGAGGGGATGTGGAAGTCGCCCACCGAGACGGCGTCCGGGTCGCCCCAGGCGCGTTGGGCCACCTCGGCGGCCGTCCACACCCCGATGCCGGGGATCTTGCGCAGGTGCGACCGCCCCTCGACCCCGCGCAGCTCGACCGCCCGCTCCAGCCGGTGGGCCACCGTCGCCGACGCGAGGATCGCCCGACGCCGGGCGCTGTCCACCCCCGCCTTGTGCCACTCCCAGTCCGGGATCGCCTTCGTGTCGCGCGGGGTCGGGGGCACCCGCATCCCGCGCGGCGCGGGACCAGGCGGGGCCGCGCCGAAGCGCCAGCAGAGCTCCCGCCAGGAGCGGTGCGCCTCGGTCCCGGTCACCTTCTGCTCCAGGACCGCGGCGAAGAGCTGGTCCCAGACCGCGCCGCAGGAGCCCAGCCGCAGGCCCGGCAACCGGTGCCGCGCGTCCGCGACGATCGGGTGGTGCCCGACGAAGCCGGTGTCGTCGTCGTCCGCGCCCAGCAGGGCGGGCAGGCCGTCGAGCACCCAGTCGCCGCCCTCGCCCCACGCGTCGGCGACGACCTCGGTGCCGACCCGCCGGATCCGCGTGGTCGCCGGGCCCGCCGGCGTCGAGCAGACCCGCCACACGACGCCGGCCTCGTCGATGCGGCACGTCGGGTCGCCGCGCCCGTGGCGCAGCGGTCCGATCAGCGCCCCGATGTCGAGGACGTAGCCGGGCTGCCACCGCCGCCGTCGGGCCGCGTCGGGCGCTCCGCTGCGCTCCGCCTCCTCGGGGGCGGGCAGGACGTCAGGCACTCCCCGAGAATCGCAGACCGCCGTCCGGGATCGTGATGCCGGGCCAGAGCCGCACGCCCTCCCGCAGCTCGCAGCCGGCGCCCACCGACACCCCGTCGCCGACCACCGCGTCGTCCACCACGGTCTCGTCGCCGATCACCGCGCCGGGCCCGATCACCGAGCGGGTCACGGTCACGTTGTCGCCGATGCGCGCCCCGTCCATGACGACCGACCCGATGACGCGCGAGCCGTCGCCGACGACCACGTCCCGGCCCAGGGTGGTGCCGTCCGAGAGCGACGCCGAGGCCGCGGTCTTGGCGCCCGGGAGCAGCAGCGCGGTCCCGACGGGGCCGGGCAGCGCGGACGTCGGCGCGATCCCCTGCACGAGGTCGGCGCAGCCGCGGACGAACGCGGCGGGCGTGCCGAGGTCGAGCCAGTAGGACGACTCGACGTGCCCCTGCAGCCGGGCCCCACCACGCAGCAGGCCCGGGAAGGTCTCCCGCTCGACCGAGACCGGGCGCCCGGCGGGGATCGCGTCGATGACCTCGCGGCGGAAGACGAAGCACCCGGCGTTGACCTGGTCGGTCGGCGGCGTGAGCGTCTTCTCGAGGAACGCCTGCACCCGTCCGGAGTCGTCGGTGGGCACGCAGCCGAAGGCGGTGGGGTCGGGCACCTTTACCAGGTGCAGCGTGGCGTCGGCGCCCGCGGTGCGGTGCTCGTCGACGACGGCGCCCAGGTCGACCCCCGAGAGGATGTCGCCGTTGAACACCATGACCTCGTCGTAGTGCTCCTCCAGCACGTCCGCCGCGTGCCGGATGCCCCCGCCCGTGCCCAGCGGCTCCGGCTCGGGCACGCAGTCCAGCGCCAGGCCGAACGCGGAGCCGTCGCCGAGGTAGTCCGCGAACACCTCCGCGCGGTAGGAGGTGCCGAGCACCACCCGCCGGATGCCCGCGGCCGCGATGCGCGAGAGCAGGTGGCCGATGAAGGGCACCCCCGCGGTCGGCAGCATCGGTTTCGGCGTCGAGGCGGTCAGGGGCCGCAGGCGGCTGCCCTGTCCCCCGACGAGCACGACGGCCGCCGTGCTCGCGAGCGCGTCCACACGTCCCCCCGTGGTGTCCACGACCGACCTCCCTGGTGAATCCCGTGCCCGGCGTGACGACGCTGTCGTGCCCGGGCGCTACTGTGACGGTCCCTCGGCAACAACCGGTACGGACTCCGCCGTCGGGGTCCACTCCGAGGAGAGACCGGGCAGGAGAAGCGTGGTGGAGCCGACGAACGCGTGGGACCGTGCGCAGCAGGCTATCGCCCGCGCGCAGCAGCGCAACGGCACCGTCGTCACGCCCGACAACGCCGAGTCGCCGTTCGACGCCTCCCAGACGCAGATGATCCCGACGCTGTTCCCCCGGAACGGGCCACCGCCGACGCCGGGTCGCCGCGGGCGTCCCGCGCCGTCGCCCCGTCCCCCGGGGGATGGCCGCCGATCAGGCCACGGTCCGGACGGGCACCGGGCAGCCCACCGCCGCCCCGAACCGGGCGAACCGGAGACGACGCCGGTCGAGGTGTCCGACCCGACGCTCATGGGCGCCCTGCCTCCCGAGCCGCCGACCGTCCGCACCGCCGCGACGCGGCCCCGCACGGCGCCGTTCCCGGCGCAGCCGGTGCCGAACGGCGCGGGCGGCCACGACGGCCGGGGGCCCGGCCCCGACGACACCCCGACCACGCCGCCCGTCGGCATCCGCGTGCCGTGGTGGAAGCGGCTGTTCGGCCGCCGCTGAGGTCCTACGCCGCGTGCCGGGCGCTCCACCGCGCTCGCGCGGCGAGCGCCGTCCGCAGCCCGGCCCGCAGCGGGGCCCACCGGGCACCCCGGTAGCGGTCGGCGAGGAACCGGTACGCACTGCGATGGTGCTCCCGCAGCATCCGGGCCGACGTCGGGGCGTCGCGGGTGGTGGCGTGCCCGCCGGTGTGGACCACCGTCGCGTCCGGCACGTACACGTTGAGCCACCCGGCCCGCCCGAGCCGGTCGCCGAGGTCCACGTCCTCGAAGTACATGAAGTAGCGCGGGTCGAAGCCGTCCACCGAGTCCCAGGCCTCGCGGCGCAGCAGCACGCACGAGCCGGAGAGCCAGCCGGCGGTCCGCTCCTCGACGGAGCCCTCCTGCCGGTAGGAGCGCGTCCACGGGTTGGCCGGCCACACCGCGCCGAACACCGCGTGCCCGATCCCCCGCCCGAGCGAGGGCTGCAGCCGCGCCGACGGGTAGACCTCGTCGTCGGTGTGGATCAGCGGGCCGAGCGCACCCGCCCTCGGCCACCGCCCGGCCGCCTCGAGGAGGGTGTCCAGCGCGCCCGGGCCCAGGACGATGTCCGGGTTGCTGACGAGCACCCAGCCCACCGAGGCGTCGAGACCCGCGACGGCCCGGTTGGCGGCAGCGCCGTAGCCGAGGTTCTCCCCGATCGCGAGCAGCTCCGCGCGGCCCTGCGCCGCCGCGGCCTCGGGCACCCCGTCGACGGAGCCGTTGTCGGCGAGCACCACGGTCACCGGGCGGGTGGTCGCGTCGGACACGGAGTCGAGGAAGGCGGACAGGGAGTCACCCGGGGAGTAGGTGACGACGACGACCACGAGCCCGTCGCCGTAGGTCGTGCTCGGCGTCGAGGTGCTGCGCGGGGCCGCCGTCATGGGCGCCATCCTCGCGGAGGCGCCGTCCGGGACACCGCGCACCCCGCCGGGCGGGTCCTCAGGCGTGCGGGCGCGACTCGTCGGTGGCGGGGAGCGCGAGCGGCCAGTACCGCCAGGAGTCCGGCCCGACGCCCCCGGTGTTGGCCTCGAGCGCCCGCGGAGCGGACACCGGGGCGCCGCCACGCCGATGGGCGGTCACGACGGCGAGGGGCCGGTCGCCCGTCCGACGGGTCGTGGCCCGGTCCATGCGCGCTCGCAGGCGATGGCGCTCCCGACCCGCGTCGACCACCAGCCAGACCGCGACCACACCCAGGAGGGTGAGCAGGACCGTCTCCAGCGCCATGCCCACCCAACGCGTGAGTCGCCGGGAGGTGACGATCGGTCGGCGACACGCCTCGACGAGTCCGGAAATCGGTCCCCGGGAGGAGCCGACACGCGACGACCACCCGCCGACCGTCCGGCGTCTGACGACCTCCCCTCAGCGCACGGCGCGGGTGTCCCCGAGCAGGTCGGGGTGGTCGACGACGGCGGCCGAGAGGGCCTCCCGCCAGGGGCGCAGCGCGGGCAGCCCGGCCGCGGCCCACGACGCCGGCGAGAGCACCGACCACGCCGGACGCGGCGCCGGGCGCGGGAACTGCGCGGTGGTGCACCCGTGCACCCGCGCCGGGTCGGCGCCCAGTTCCTCGAACACCGCCCGCGCGAGACCGCACCACGTCGTGACCCCGCCGCCCGTCGCGTGCAGCGTGCCGGGGGCCGCCTCGGAGCGCCCGAGGGCGACCAGGCCCGCCGCGAGGTCGCGGGACCAGGTGGGCGAGCCGTGCTGGTCGTCGACGACGTCGAGGGTGTCCCGTTCCCCGGCGAGCCGGGCCATGGTCCGGACGAAGTTGGCGCCGGTCCCGCCGTAGACCCAGGCGGTGCGCACCACGTGGTGGGCGTCGGCCGCCGACTCCCGGACCCGCTGCTCGCCCTCCTCCTTCGTCCGGCCGTAGACCCCGGCCGGGCCCGTCGGGTCGTCCGGCTCGTACCCGGCACGGCCCCCGTCGGGCGCGGTCCGGCCCGGCGGCCCGGCACCGTCGAAGACGTAGTCGGTGGAGACGTGCACGATCCGGGTGCCGTGGCGGGCGCACGCCGCGGCCAGCAGCCCGGGGCCCACGGTGTTGACCTCGTGGGCGGCGCGCGCCGCGTCCGGGTCGGTCTCGGCCAGGTCGACGGCGGTGAACGCGGCGGCGTTGAGCAGCACCGCGCGGTCGCCGCCACCCTGCTCGCCGGCCCCGTCCGCACCGACCCAGGCCGCCACGGCCCGCTCGACCGCGTCGGCGTCGCCGACGTCGAGCTCGCTCCGCGTCAGCGCCGTGACCTCCTCCCCGTCCGCGCGCAGCAGGCGGACGAGGTCCGTCCCGAGTGCCCCGCCCGCTCCCGTCACCATCCAGCGCACGTCGTGGACCTTCCGTCGTGTGCGTCGCGGCGTCCCCTCCCACCGGGATTCGGGAGTCCGCGCGATCGTGTGCCATCCTCCGACGCGCCGCGGCAGGCCCGAACGGGTGGTGGGCAGGATCGGCGGACGGAGCCGTCTAACCTGCCCCTCCAGGTGCCCGTGTCGGACGACGATGTCCTTCGGTGCAGGCCGCACCCCGCGAGGGGCCGGCCGCGCGATACTCCCGACACGACGTCGCCCGCGCCGCGGACGACCCCGGCCGACCCGACCCCGACCGAACCGACCCGACCCGACCCGACCCGACTGACGTCCCCGCCGACCCGGCCCCGCCGGCGGCGATCGCGAAGGGAGGCCGCGTGGAGGACGAGCGCGGCCGCCCCCGGCGGGATCCCGGCCGCCGGTTCGGGCCGTCCGCCGGACGCGCCCCCGGCGCCGAGGGGTCCGCGCCCCCGCCGGATGCGCCGGCGAAGTTGCGTCGCGGCGACCTGCGGGAGATACGCCCGGCCGGGGACGGACGGGACCGCCGCGGCACCGTCGGGTTCCGCGACGGCGCCGACCCGGCCGCCCCCTCCGCGCGCGACGTCGGTCGCACGACCGCCCTCGACGGGGCGACGCGTCCGTCGGGGAAGAGCGCCCGGCGCCCGGACGGCCCTCCCCCGCCGCCGCCCCCGCGGCGCACCGCGCCCGTCAACCCGGCGCCGCCGCCGAAGCGCCCCGCCGGACCGGCCGCCGCGCCCCCGGACGGGTTCCCGCGGCGGCGGACGCGGCGTCTCCTGCGCATCCTCGCCGTCGCCGCCTCGGTCCTGGTCTTCGCGCTGAGCGGCACCGCGTGGGCCGCGCTGTCTGGCAGCTTCTCCACCTCGGGGGCCCTCGCGAAGAAGGGGACCGCCGCCGACGGCGCCACCGACATCCTGCTCGTCGGCACCGACAGCCGGAACGACGCGCAGGGCAACCCGCTGCCGCGCGACGTCCTCGCCCAGCTCGACGCCGGGTCGGCGGACGGCGAACTGAACACCGACACGATGATGCTGGTGCGGGTGCCCAACGACGGCAGCCGCGCGGTCGCCTTCTCCCTGCCCCGCGACAGCTACGTGAAGCTGCCCGGCCAGTTCGGCAAGGGCAAGCTCAACTCGGTCTACCCGGGGGCGAAGGCCGCCGAGGCCCAGCAGCTGGTGTCCGAGGGCGACAACACCCCCGCCGACGTCGACGTCAAGTCCTCCGAGGCCGGACGTCAGGCGCTCATCGGGGCCGTCCAGGACCTCACCGGCATCGGCGTCGACCACTACGCCGAGGTCAACCTGCTCGGCTTCTACAACCTGACGAACGCGATCGGCGGCGTCGACGTCTGCCTCAAGAACGCCGTCGACGACGACTTCTCCGGCGCGCACTTCGCCGCCGGACCCCGGTCCGTCCAGGGCCACGACGCGCTCGCCTTCGTCCGCCAGCGCCACGGCCTCCCGCTCGGCGACCTGGACCGGGTCCGCCGTCAGCAGGCCTTCCTCGCCGGCCTCTCGCACAAGGTCCTCTCGGCCGGCACCCTCGCCGACCCGGTGACGCTGACGCGCCTGCTCGACGCGGTGAAGCAGTCGGTGATCCTCGACAGCGGCTGGGACCTGCTCGGCCTGGCCCAGCAGATGCAGGGCGTCAGCGGCGGCGCGGTCTCCTTCATGACGATCCCGACCCTGGGCGGGGAGAACACCGCGGCCGGGGACGCCCTCAAGGTGGACCCGGTGGAGGTGCAGCGCTTCGTCGCCGACGCGATCGGGCCGAAGGCCGCCCCCGCCCCCGTCGCCACGGGTCCCGCGCCGGCCGCCATCCCGGTCGACGTCCGCAACGCCTCGGGCACCGAGGGCGCGGCGGCCCGCATCGTGCAGATCCTCGGCGCGCAGGGCTACACGCACGTGGTCTCCGGGAACGCCGACCAGCGCACCCGCACCTCGTCCATCGAGTTCGGCCCGGGCGGCGACGCGGGCGCGGGCGTCGTCGCGAAGACCCTCGGGGGCCTCCAGGCGCGGCCCGACGCGAGCGTGCCGCCGGACACCGTGCGCGTGGTCCTCGCCCCGGACTACAAGGGCCCGGGCGCGGTGATCACCCAGGCCGGAGGCGACTCGGCCGACGCCGCACCACCGCCGCCGGCCCAGCCGCCGATCACCGCCGACGGCATTCCCTGCGTCAACTGAGCCCTGCGTCAACCGAGCCGGCCGTATCCTCGCGAGCCGATGACCGTCACCGACGCCCTCCTCGCGCCCCTCCTCGCCGCCGACGCACGCCGCCCGCTGATCACGTTCTACGACGACGCGACGGGCGAGCGGCTCGAGTTCTCCGGGGAGACGCTGGCGAACTGGGTCGCCAAGACCGCGAACTTCCTGCGCGACGAGTGCGACGTCGAGGCGGGCCTGCGGGTGGCGGTGCTGCTCCCCGCCCACTGGCAGACCGCGGTGGCCCTGCTGGGCGCCTGGTGGAACGGGGCCGTGGTGGTCGACGACCCGGCCGGGGCCGACGTCGCGCTGGCCGACGCCGGGCACCTCGACGCGGGAAGCGCGGCGGGACTCCTCGTCGGATTCTCACTGGACGCATTCGGGCGACCACTCCCGGGCCTGCCCGGCGACGCCGTGGACTACGCGAGCGAGGTGCGCCTGCACGGCGACGCGTTCGCGCCGCTCGGGGCCGTGCCCGGGACCGCGCCGGCGCTCGCGGAGGCGACCATCGACGACGTCGTCGGCGCCGCCCGGCGTCGGGCCGCGGAGCTCGGGTACGACGCCCGGTCCCGCGTGCTGTCGACCGCGGACTGGCCGCTGCACCTGACCGGAGGCCTCCTCGACGGGCTGCTGGCGGTGCTCGCCGCCGGCGGCTCCCTGGTCCAGGTGCGCCACCCCGACCCCGCGGCCCTGGACCGCAAGGCCGAGGTCGAGCGGGCGAGCATCGTCAGCCGGTGAGGATCAGCCCCGGAGCACCTGGCGGGCCATGACCATGCGCTGGATCTGGTTCGTGCCCTCGTAGATCTGGGTGATCTTGGCGTCGCGCATCATCCGCTCGACCGGGAAGTCGGTGGTGTAGCCGGCGCCGCCGAAGAGCTGCACGGCGTCCGTCGTCACCTCCATCGCGGTGTCCGAGGCGAAGCACTTCGCCGCCGACGCGATCAGGCCGAGGTTCTTCTCGCCCCGCTCGGCCTTCGCCGCCGCGACGTAGACCAGGTGGCGGGCCGCCTCGATCTTCATGGCCATGTCGGCGATCATGAACTGCACGCCCTGGAACTCCGAGACCGACTTGCCGAACTGCTTGCGGTCCCGCACGTACTCGACGGCGGCGTCGAGGGCGCCCTGCGCGATACCGACGGCCTGCGCGCCGATGGTCGGCCGGGTGTGGTCCAGCGTCGCGAACGCGGTCTTCAGCCCGGTGCCGGGAGCACCGATGATGCGGTCGCCCGGGATCCGGCAGTTCTCGAAGTGGATCTCGGTGGTGGGCGAGCCCTTGATGCCGAGCTTGTGCTCCTTGGGGCCGACCGAGAAGCCCGGGTCGTCCTGGTGGACCACGAACGCGGAGATGCCGTTGGCGCCCTTGTCGGGGTCGGTCTTGGCCATGACGGTGTACCAGTCGGAGACGCCGCCGTTGGTGATCCAGGCCTTGGTGCCGTTGAGGATCCAGTCGTCGCCGTCGGGCTGGGCGCGGGTGCGCATCGAGACGGTGTCCGAACCCGCCTCCCGCTCGGAGAGCGCGTAGCTGATCATCGACTCGCCGGAGGCGATGCTCGGCAGGACCTGCTGCTTCAGCTCCTCGGAGGCCGACAGGATGATCGGCGTCGATCCGAGCTTGTTGACGGCCGGGATGAGCGAGGCCGACGCGTCCACGCGGGCGACCTCCTCGATCACGATGCAGGCGACGATCGAATCGGCGCCCTCGCCCTCGTAGGCCTCGGGGATGTGGATCGCCTGGAAGCCGGCCGCGGTGAGCGCGTCGCGGGCCTCCTGGGGGAACCGGGGCGTCGCGTCGACCTCCGCCGCGTGGGGCGCGATCTCCTTCTCGCACAGCGCGCGGACGGACTCCCGCAGCGCGGCGCGCTCCTCGCCGAGGTCGTAGACGTCGAACTCCGGGTTCACCACGAATTCCTCCCACCGCAACGCTTTTCCGTCACGGTACCGCCAGGTGTTAGGACGTCCTACGGTTCACGTTGTTGACTCCGTCTCCCGGCGTCGCCGCGGTCGGTCGAGCTGCGGTGCCACCGCGGAGGCGACGAGCTCGAGCTGGTCGAGATCGGTGAGGTCGAGGGTCTGCAGGTACACGCGGGTGACGCCGGCGCCCTCCTGCCACTGCCCCAGCCGGTCCACGATCTGCGCCGGCGTCCCGGCCAGGGGGTTGGTCTCCAGCCGGGCGCGGTCGACGCCGAGCGCCTCGGCCCGGCGGGCGACGGCGGCGTCGTCGGAGCCGATCACGAGCGTGTGAGCGCACGACCGGACGAGGGTCCCCCGGGTCCCGGCCGATCGCGGAGCAGGCCTGCGCGACCCGCTCGTACTGCGGCCCCGCGTCGTCCAACGCGGCGAACGGGATGTTGAACTCGGCCGCGAACCGGGCGGCGAGAGCAGGCGTGCGACGCGGGCCCATCCCGCCGACGATCACCGGGATGGGATGCGCGGGCTTGGGCAGGGCCGGAGAGTCGACGACGGCGTAGTGCTCGAGCGTCGTCCACGCGTCGGTCGGACCCGGTTCGCCGAGGACCCGCCCATCGCCCGGTAGTGATCCGACCGGAAGAACGCGTCGAACCCGGCGTCCTGCGCCGCGCGGGCCACCCGCAGGAGGTCCGTGTAGGAGGCTCCCTGCTGCGGTTCGGTGAAGATCCTCAGTTCCACGATCTCCGACCCTATCCGTGGCTCGAGCGGGTTGCGGGGGACGAGGACCTCAGGGTCCGGCGCGGCTGTCGTAGCAGTGGCCGGTGGGGGTGGTGATCCGCACGGTGTGCGGGTTCTCGCCGAGCCCGTCGGAGATGGTGGTGACGTCCCAGCCGGGC
>JAVXWR010000390.1:0-8054 GCA_032230725.1 Actinomycetota bacterium | reverse complement strand
GTGGAGGCCTGGCGCCGGGACTCGGCCCGGCGGCGCCGCGAGGAGAACGACGCGCTGCGGGAGGTCCCCACCCCGGAGCCGGAGCCGGCGCCGGACACCGACGACACGCTCGCGTTGCTGCTGCTCTGCTGTCACCCGGCGCTGCGCCCACCGAGCCAGGTCGCCCTGACGCTGCGGGCGGTCGGGGGCCTGACCACTGCCGAGATCGCGCACGGGCTGCTGCTGCCCGAGCCGACGGTGGCCCAGCGCATCAGCCGGGCGAAGGCGCGCCTCGCCGACGGCCTCGTCCACCCGCGCGAGGTGTTCGCCGCGCCCACCGAGGCCCAGCGGACCGAGCGCGTGCCCGCCGCCCTCGCCGTGCTCTCGCTCGTGTTCACCGAGGGCCACACCGCGAGCACCGGCGAGCACCTCCACCGTCCCGACCTGACGGCAGAGGCGATCCGGCTGACCCGGGCGCTGCGTGCCGCGCTCCCCCCGGGCGCGGGCGAGGCCGGGGAGGTGACGGGGCTGCTGGCCCTCATGCTGCTCACCGACGCGCGCCGGGCCGCGCGGCTCGCCCCCGACGGGGCCCTGGTGCCGCTCGCGGAGCAGGACCGCACGCGGTGGGACGCGGCGATGATCGCGGAGGGGACGGCGCTGGTCGAGGACGTGCTGCGCGACGGGGTCCCGGGGCCGTACACCGTGCAGGCCGCCGTGGCCGCGGTGCACGACGCGGCCACGGACCCCGCCGACACCGACTGGCCCCAGATCCTCGCGCTCTACGACACGCTCGTCGGGCTCTGGCCGGAGTCGATGTCGCGGCTGGGGCGCCTCGTCGCCGTCGGGGAGGTGCACGGGCCGGACGCCGCGCTGGCGCAGCTGACCGACCTCGCGCAGGACCCGGGCCTGCGGACCCACCACCGGGTCGCCGCGGTGCGCGCGCACCTCGAACAGGCGGCGGGCAGGCGCGACGCGGCCGTGGCCGCCTACCGCGAGGCCGCCCGGCTCACGCGGTCCGCCCCGGAGCGGGCGTACCTGCTCGACCGCGCGTCGCGACTGGCGTGAGCGCCGGTCACCGGCGCGGCATGATCACCCACAGCGCGAGGTAGATGACCACCTGCGGTCCCGGCAGCAGGCAGGACAGCACGAAGATCAGGCGCACGACGTTCGCGGGGACGCCGAAGCGCTCCCCGAGCCCGCCGCACACCCCCGCGATCCAGTGGTTCTGGGTGGAGCGGGTCAGCACGGCCATGACAGGTCCTCCGCTGGTCGTGACGCGGCGCGGGGGTGCGCCGGGGTCGTCACGTCCGACACTGGACCAACGTGCGGGCCGCGGCCTCGGGGGGAGCCCCCGATCTACTCGGGGTTCGGCCCTCGACAACCCCGATGCGCGTCCACCTGTCCCACATCGAGACAGGCACGCGGGCGCCGGGACTCCTACTCTCCACCTGTGAGCGACGACACGTCGGCCCCGCGGTCGTTGAAGACGGCGGCCATGGTCCTGCGGGCGCTCCGCCTGCTCGGGGACCACCCGGAGGGTCTGTCGCCCGCCGCGATCGGCGCGCACCTCGGCAAGAGCTCGGCCACGGCCCGCTACATGGTCAACACCCTCGTGGAGGCCGGCTACGCCCGCCGGGACACCTCCGGGCGATGTCGGCTGGGGGCGGCGCCACCCTGGGGGGCCTGGGTGCCGAGCGGGGACGCCGCCGGGACCGGCCTCACCGGGTCTCCCGACCTCCGGCCCGGCGACCCCGCGCCCGGCGCGGTCCTCGCGGAGGCCGTCACCGAGCTCTACCGCCGGACCCGGCAGCGGACCTACCTGGTCCGTCGCACCGGGACCGTCGTCGCCAGCATCTCCGACGTCCGGGGGCACCAGGGCCTCGCTCGCATCCCCGGCCTGGACACCCACATCCCGCCGGAGCGGGCGCACGCCCTCGGGCTGACGAAGGTCCTCCTCGCCGCGTCGCCGACCTACCGGGAGGCGGTGTGCGGCGAGGAGCTCGCCGCGCTCACCCCGCGGACCATCACGTGCCCGGAGCGCTTCGCCCGCGAGCTCGACGCCGTCTCCGAACGCGGCTGGGCCCTCGACGACGGCGAGTTCGCGACCGGCTTCGCGACGGTGGCCGCGCCGGTGACGGCCCCGGCGGGCACCTCCACCGTGGCGATCGGCCTGTCGTGCTCGGTGCGCCGCCTCGCCGTGCAGCGCGACGAGCTGGTCGCCGCGGTGGTCGCCGTCGCCGAGGCGGCCCACCGCGAGTGGGCCACGTTCCCGGCGCAGGACCGCGACGGGTGCGAGCTCGGGCTCGGCGCCGAGTGCACCGACGCCAGGTGCACCGACGCCGGGTGCACCGACGCCGACCTGACCGAGACCGCCGAGCTCACCGGGACCGAGCACCGGCCGGCCGACCGTCGCCCGCTGGTCCGCGGACACCGGCGGCGCCCGGGACGCGCGGTCAGCGGCCCACGTCGGTGAGCCCGAAGGCCCGCAGCCGCCGGTAGAGGGTCGCGCGCCCCATCCCCAGGGCGGAGGCGGCCTTGACCCGGTTGCCGCGCGCCTCGATCAGGGCGCCGACGATCAGGTCGCGCTCGGCGATCTCCAGCGGTGTCAGCCGACGACGGGTGCCGTGCACCGCGACCTCGGCGGGCAGGTCCCCGGCCTCGAGGTCGCCCGCGGGCCGCGCCACCAGCGCCCGGCGCAGCACGTCTTCGACCTGCGCGGCGTTGCCCGGCCAGCGGGCGCCCCCGAGCAGCGCCATCGCCTCCGGGGTACAGCGGACCCGCCGTCCCGGCGCGAGCCGCGCGAGCAGCGCCTCGACCAGGGGCCCGACGTCCTCGGGGCGGCGGCGCAGCGGCTCGATGGTGAGCGACCCGGAGAACCGTCCCAGCACGTCGTGCACCGCGCGGCCCTCGCCGACCTCCGCGCCGGTGACGAGCGCCGTCACCCAGACGTTCGGGGTCGCGACGTCCAGCAGCCGGGCCAGCGCCGCCGCCCCGGCCCCGTCGAGCGCCTCCACCCGCCGCACCACGACCGTCCCAGCGTCGCTGCCGAGCGCCCCGGGCAGCGCCGCGAGCTCCGCGGGCGCCTCCTCGGTCTCGGCGTCGATCACGAGGTGCCGGGCGGCGGGCCGGACCTCGCGGTGTGCTGCGCGCACGGCGGCCGCCTTGCCGACGCCGGTCTCGCCGAGAACGACCGTGCTGCGCACCGCACCCGCGGCGGCCCGCAGCACCGCGCTGGTGGTCCGCCACGAACGGGAGGTCCCGGCGAGCCCGGCCAGCGGGCGCGCCGGCGCCGGGGCCGGCCCCGAGTACGCCCGGGGGCCGGCGCCGCCCCCGACGCCGCTCCCGGCGAGGCGCAGGGTGCTCATGCTGGGGACGACCTCGACGACGAAGCCCGCGGCCCGGTGCGCGGCCGCGGGGGTGAACAGCAACCGGACCGGCCCGTCCCCGAGCAGCACCCGTTCCTCAGTGGGACCGTCGGGCCGGAACTCGGCGGCGTGGCGGGCGACCTGGTCGCGGTCGGCGGCGTCGAGGGTCTCGTGCGCCGCGCGGTTGGCGATGACGAAGTCCTCCGCCAGCGCGAGCACCGGCCCACGGGCTCCCACGCTCGCGGCGCGGAACGCGGCCATGACCGCCCGCGCGCCCGCGCTGCCGCGCTCGCGCAGCACCTCCTCGATGTCCTTCGCGGTCTGCGCGGCGAGGAAGCGCATGATGTCGTTCGCCTCGGCGGCCAGGCACGTCACGTCGAGGATCCCGGCGAGGGCGCCGCCGGGACGGCGGACGGGGGCCCCGGCACAGGCGAAGGAGCGCAGCCGGTCGGTGAAGTGCTCGGCGCCGATCACCATTGCGTTGGCCGCGCCCTCGAGCGCGGTGCCCACGCCGTTGGTCCCGGCGAACTCCTCGGCGTAGCTGAAGCCCGGGGCGAGCTGGATGGCGTCGAGCCGGCGGCGCAGCTCGCCCTCCCCGACCCGGCGGTCCAGCACGTTGCCGTCGGCGTCGGAGAGCACGACGGCGACCGCCATCCCGGAGAGCCGCTCGGTGAGGTCGTCGAGGACGGGACGGGCGCAGTGGACGAGGCTGCCCTCGAAGTCGAGGTCGGGGTCGTAGGGCAGCGCGAGGTGGTCGGCGTCGACGCCGGCGCGCCGCGAGCGCTCCCACGACTGCACGATCTCCGGGCGGACCACGCCGCGCGCGTCGACGGTGCCGTCGCCCAGGAACCGTTCCCGGGCACGGTCGAGAGCGGGGTCGGTCATTGCGTCCATGGGCCACCTCGCTGCTGCGCCTCGGTCGTCCTCGAAGGATGCGCAACCGGCGATGGTAGGCGTGATCGGCGCCACGGCGCGAGGCCCGGGCGTCTCGATCCGAGACACCAGGGCGACGGGAGGACACCCGGGGACGGGTCACCCGGCGATGGTGTCCACCAGGAGGACCACGTTCAGGCAGATGACGATCGCGCTGATCCCGCCGAGGACGAGGGTCATGCCACGCCCGATCGCCTCGGCCCCCAGCACCTGCTCGTCGCGGGCCACGCGGAGCAGGGCGTAGAGGGCGAAGGGGATGCCGAACGAGAGGACGACCTGGCTGGCGATCAGGGCCGCGGTCGGGCTGGTCCCGATGGCGAGCAGCGCGAGAGCGGGCAGCATCGTGACGGTGCGCCGGATCGTCAGGGGGAGGTGGAGGTCGACGAAGCCCTCCATGACGACCTGCCCGGAATAGGTCCCGACGGCGGCCGAGGAGAGTCCACTGGCGAGCAGGGTCGCGGCGAAGGCCAGCGCGACGGCCCCGCCCGCGAGCTGCCCGAGCCCGGCGTG
Source organism: Actinomycetota bacterium (assembly GCA_032230725.1). Lineage (GTDB taxonomy): Bacteria > Actinomycetota > Actinomycetes > Mycobacteriales > Pseudonocardiaceae > Actinomycetospora. Next base: position 3,267 of record JAVXWR010000390.1, on the reverse strand, counting down.
GGCGGCCTCGAGCCCGTCCACCTCCCGCCCGGTCCCGGTGCCGAACGCCCGGGCGGCGACGAGCAGCATCGCGAGGTTGACCAGGCCGGCGATCGTCAGGGCGCCGATGACCTCGATGCGCTGGAAGGCCAGGAGCCGCGCGCGGCCGGGTCGCCCGACCCCGCGCGAGCGGCCCGCGGACAGCGCCGAGTGGGCGTAGATGGCGTGGGGCATGACGGTCGCGCCGACGATGCCGACCGCGAGCACGAGCTGCCCGGAGTCGTCGAAGCCCGGGACGAGGCCCGCGGCGACGCCGCCGGGGTCGATCCCGACCTCGGCGAGCTGGAAGCCGACGCCGGCGACCACGAACGCGAGGAAGGCGACGATCCCGACCTCGAAGGGCCGGTGGCCGCGCCGTTGCAGGGCGAGGACGCCGAACGCCACCACGGCGGTGATCAGGCCCGAGGGCAGCAGGCCGAGGCCGAACAGCAGGTTCAGCCCGACCGCCGCCCCGAGGAACTCGGCGATGTCGGTGGCCATGGCGACCACCTCGGCCTGCAGCCACATCAGCACCCGTGCGGGCCGGCTCATCACCTGCCGGCACACGCGCGGCAGGCTGCGCCCGGTGACGATGCCGACCTTTGCCGCCACGTACTGCACGGGCATCGCCATCAGCCCCGCGGCGACCACGACCCAGGCGAGCGCGTAGCCCGAGGTCGCCCCGGCGACGCTGTTGGTGGCGACGTTGCCCGGGTCCACGTAGGCGACGGACGCCACGAAGGCCGGTCCGGCGAGGACCACCGGAGGTCGTCGGAACATCGGGTCAGCGTCCGGGCTCGGGGGGCTCGGGGGGCGCCGAGCCGGGACCGGAGCCGTCGAAGTCGTCGGCGGTGACCTGGTCGAGGAAGTCGCGCATCTCGTCGACCTCGCGGCTCTGCGGGTGCGGGTCGTCGCCCTGCAGCTCCCGCCACGACTGCCCGGCGCGCTCCATCACCTCGTCGGCCACCCCGATCGGCAGCGCGTCCCGCACCGCGATGGCCAGCACGTCGCTGGGCCGGGCGGTGACCCGGGTGCCGTCGTCGAGGACCAGGACCGCGTGGAAGCGGTCGTCGACGAGGTCGGTGATCTCGACGCCCGCGAGGCCGCGCCCGAGCGCCGTCGCGAGGTCGGCGACGAGATCCTGGGTGAGTCGGGAGTCGTCGTCGCGGGCCGGGCGCGGCCCGTGCGACATGACCTCGGCCTGGGGCGGACGCACGGAGACCACGAGGCAACGCTCCTCCTGGTCGTCGCCGAGCACCGCGAGCGGCTCGCGCGTCATCGCGTGGACGACGAGCGTCACCAGGTGCAGCTCCTGCATGCCCGTCCTCCTCCCGGCCCGTTGGCCTCAGCGACCCTCGGCATCCTCGGCCGGATCCACCGGGGTGAACAAGGACCGGATCTCGGCGAGCTGGTCCTGGATCTGTTCCGGGTCCTGACCACGCGCCCACGAGGGGTCGCCCGGGGTGATCCCGAGGGACCGCAGGAGCTCCGCGGCCGGCTCGGACGGATCCCCCGCGTCGCCGAGCACCGGGTGCAGGCCCTGCGCGGACAGGTGGTCGAAGACGAGATGCACCACTGACCAGGGATTGAAACGCTCATCCGTGGCGGACTGCTGACTCACGACGTCGCTTCCCCTCCGTTGCCTGCGGTGTCGTCGTCGGGCCCGGGCGGCGGGCGCCCGTCCCCGCTCACCTCGATCTCCTCGAGGGTCTCCAGCTCCTGCGCCGAGAGCGTCGTCGCGCCCTGGAGCACCGTGGCCTGGTGCTCGGCGATCCGCGCGTCGACGAGCTGGGTCAGCGCGAAGGCGAGCGCCCCGGTCTGGCGGACGGTCTGCTCGTCGACGGGCACCTGCCGGGTCGACGTGATCGCCACGCCGATCGGCTTCCCCTCGGCCACCGCGACCCCGACGGTGAACTCCTCGCGTGGGTTGGCCGCCGGGTCGGCGAAGTGCTTCTTCAGCTTGCGCAGCATCCGGTGCCACGCGAGCTTCTCGCCCTGCAGCTCGAGCCCCTCGACGTCGTCCTCGGTGAGCCCCATTCCGCGCTCGCCGCCGGCGAAGCACCGCGCGTAGGAGATCAGCGCGGTCGTCCACAGGGACTCGACGACGACCTCGTCGACCTGTTTGCCGACGCCGGGGCGGACCTCGCTGACGAGCCGCTCGCAACAGAGCAGCACGGTCTGGAGGTCGTCGAACATCGCCGTGAGGTCTGCGAGCGCCGCCGCGGCGGGCGAGCCGATCCGCCGCACGGTGTGCGGCGCCGTGGCCTGGCCGGTCATGCCGCCATCGCCTCCTGGAGTCCGGTGGCAGGAACCCCCGAGGGGCCCCTGGGTGTCGTCACGTCAACCCGTAGCGGACGGCGAGCTGGCCGCGGCAGATGCTGGTGTTGGCGTCGACCCCGACCTGGAACGAGCGCGCCTTGCGCAGGTGCAGGGGCAGCGCCTCGACGCCGACCTTGCGCCCGCGCGGGTCCACGACCAGCGGGTCGCCGTCCTCGGACGGGATGCCCAGCTCGCGCCGCCGCGACCGCAGGCGCGTCAGGTCCACCGACTCCGGGGCGTCGCCCAGCGTCATGGCCGCGAGCTCCTCCGGGGTCCGCCCCGCCCGGGCCAGCGGCGAGACGACGAGGTCGGTGCCGGCCATGAGGGCCCGCTCGGTGAACTGTCGACGCAGCGAGTCGAGCTCGTCGACCGCCTCTCCGACCTCGGTGCCCGCCATCGAGTGGACGAAGCCCGCCCGGGCCGCGACGCCGCGGTTGATGGCGTCGGCGGCGAAGTGGTCGATGAGCGCCACGTCGACGTCGTCGAGCCCCTCGACGGTCGACGTCGCGTCCCACGCGTCGGCGACCATGAGGAACGCGAAGTTGGGGGCGCAGAAGTACGTGGGCAGGCGCAGCCGCACGTGCGCGACCCGGCGCTCGTCGACCTCGAGCGAGGCGACGAAGTCGAGCGAGACCACGTCGTTGTCCAGCTCGGGGTCGCGCACCGTGCGCAGCGCCTCCCACACCCGCCCGACGAGCTCCTCGGCCGTCGGGCGGGTGAGGAAGGAGATGCTCATGCCTGCGCCACCTCGCGGTTCTCGACGAGCTCGGCGTCGTCCTGCGCGGCAGGCGTGCTGGACACCTGGTACTCGGCCGGGACGTCGATGTCGTACAGCTTGGCGGCGTTGAGGCCGAGGATCTTCTTCTTGCCCTCGACGCCGAGGCGGGGGTAGTCGGAGAACTCCTCGGAGGGGTAGTCCCAGTCGACGAG
>JAVXWR010000375.1:0-4666 GCA_032230725.1 Actinomycetota bacterium | reverse complement strand
CCGCTCGACCTGGCCGCGCACGCCAACGACGCGTCGCACTACCTGCTGTCCCCGCAGGCCGTCGTGCTCCCGACCGACGCCCGGGAGGTCGCGAACCTGCTGCGCCTCGGGGTCCGCGACCGGCTCGCGCTCACCTTCCGCTCGGGCGGCACGTCGCTGTCGGGGCAGGGCGTGACCGACGGGGTGCTCGTCGACACCCGGCGCCACTTCCGCGGGTTCGAGGTGCTCGACGACGGCCGCGCGGTGCGGGTCGGGCCGGGGCTCACCGTGGCGGACGTGAACGCCCGCCTCGCGCGGTACGGCCGGAAGATCGGGCCCGACCCGGCGTCGTCGAAGGCGTGCACCATCGGCGGCGTCGTCGCCAACAACTCCTCGGGCATGGCGTGCGGCACCGAGTTCAACACCTACGCGACGCTGCGCTCGATGACGTTCGTGCTGGCCTCGGGCACCGTCATCGACTCCGGCCGTCCGGACGCCGACGACGAGCTCCGGCACCGCGAACCGGCGCTCTACGCAGGGCTGGACCGGCTCCGCGACCGGGTGCGTGGCGACGCGCACTCGGTGGAGCGGCTGCGCCACCTGTTCTCGATGAAGAACACGATGGGCTACGGGCTCAACTCGTTCCTCGACCACACCCGCCCGATCGACCTGCTCACCCACCTGCTGGTCGGGTCGGAGGGGACGCTGGGGTTCGTCGCCGAGGCCGTGTTCGAGACGCTGCCGGTCCTCCCGCACGCGGCCACCTCGATGCTGCTCTTCTCCGGCACCGCCGACGCCACCGATGCGCTGCCGGCGCTGCTCGAGGCGGGCGCGAAGACCCTGGAGCTGCTCGACGCGCGGGCCCTCGTCGTCGCGCAGTCGGACTCGCGGGCGCCGCAGGCGGTGCGGGACGTCGAGGTACGCGGTCACGCCGGGCTGCTCGTCGAGTTCCAGACCGCGAGCGCCGAGGAGCTCGACGCGGTCCAGGCCGACGCCGAGCCGGTGCTCGCCGGGCTCCCGCTGACCCGCGACGCCGGCCTCACCCGGGAGCCCGCCGCCCGGGCGTCGTTGTGGGCGCTGCGCTCCGGGCTCTACACCGCCGTCGCCGCGGCGCGGCCGTCGGGGACCACGGCGCTGCTCGAGGACGTCTCGGTGCCCGTGCGGACGCTGCCCTCGACCTGCGACGGGCTGACCGAGCTCTTCGACCGGCACGGCTACGAGGGCTCGGTGGTCTTCGGTCACGCGAAGGACGGCAACGTCCACTTCCTGGTCAACGAGCGCTTCGACGACGAGGTCTCGCTCGAGCGCTACCGCCGCTTCACTGACGACATGGTCGACCTCGTCCTGTCCCAGGACGGGACGCTCAAGGCCGAGCACGGCACGGGCCGGATCATGACGCCGTTCGTGCGCCGGCAGTACGGCGACGAGCTCTACGAGGTGATGCGCGAGCTGAAGTCGCTGTGCGACCCGACCGGCCTGCTCAACCCCGGGATCATCCTGTCCGACGACCCGGACGCCCACCTGCGCGACCTCAAGACGGTGCCGACGGTCGACGCCGAGGTGGACGCGTGCGTCGAGTGCGGCTACTGCGAGCCGGTGTGCCCCTCGAGGCACGTCACGACGACGCCGCGCCAGCGGATCGTGCTGCGCCGTGCCGCCGCGAAGGACCCGGCCCTGGCGGCGGCGATCGACGAGGACTACGCCTACGACGCCGTCGACACCTGCGCCGCCGACGGCATGTGCGCCACCGCGTGCCCGGTCCGCATCAACACCGGCGACCTGATGAAGCGGCTGCGCTCGGAGCGCCACGGCGAGCGCGCCCAGGCCGCCGGGAAGGCCGTGGCGCAACACTGGGACGGGGTGTCGGGCACGGCCCGGGTGGCGCTGCGCGCGGCGGCGACGCTGCCGGGGCTGGCCGCGGCCGCGTCGGCGCTCGCCCGGCGGGTGCTCCCCGAGGACCTCGTGCCGCTCTACGCCCGGGAGGTGCCGTCCGGGGGTGACACCCGGCCGGCCGCGGTCTACCCGGCGAACCCCGACATCGTCTTCTTCCCGACCTGCCTGCACCAGGTTTTCGCGCCGGACTCGGGCGCGGGGGCGGGGCACGCGTTCCTGGCGCTGTGCGAGGCCGCCGGGATCCCGGTGGCGGTGCCCGAGGGGATCGCAGGCATGTGCTGCGGCACGCCGTGGGAGTCGAAGGGCTTCACCGACGGGGGCCGGCTGATGGCCCGGCGGGTGGTCGACGGGTTGTGGAACTCCACGCGCCAGGGCCGGCTGCCGGTGGTCGTCGACGCGTCGTCGTGCACCCACGGCCTCGCGGGCCTCGGTCACCTGCTCCCCGACGACGAGCGGATCCCGCGCCTGCGCATCGAGGACGCGGTCGCGTTCACCGCCCGCGAGATCCTCCCCGCGCTGACGGTCCCGACGAGGACGGCCTCACTGACCCTGCACCCCACCTGCTCCACGACCCATCTCGGGATCGGGGAGGACCTGCGCACGGTGGCCGAGGCGGTCGCCGACGAGGTCGTCGTCCCGACCGGCTGGGGATGCTGCGGCTACGCCGGCGACCGCGGGATGCTGCACCCGGAGCTGACCGACTCTGCGACCCGGGAGGAGGCCGCCGACGTCGCGGCGCATCCGACCGAGGACTACGCCAGCTGCAACCGCACCTGCGAGATGGGCATGTCCCGCGCCACGGGGCGGTCCTACCGGCACGTGCTGGAACTGCTCGCGCAGCGCTGCGCTCCTCAGGACGCCGGCGCCCACCGCACGCGGTAGGTCGTCGGCCACGTCTTCCCGGCGAGCAGGAACTCACCGGGTGCGCCGGGGATCGCGGCGATGCCGTTGAGCACGGCCTCGGGGTTCCCGGTGGTCTCCGGCGGCCGCAGCCCCGAGGCGTCGACGACCGCGGTGACGCGCCCACTGGCGAGGTCGATCCCGACGATGTCGTCGGTGTGCCACACGTTCGCCCACACCGTGCGCCCGTCCCCGCAGTCGAGCTCGTTGAGCTGGTCGAGGGGCACGCCGCCGATCGTCACCGGCACGGTCCGGACGGCGGCGAACGTCGTCGGGTCCCGGACGACGAGGTCGGCACCGCCGTCGCTGGTGACGACGTCGCCGGGAGACGCAGCGGAGCGGAGCTCGACCCCGGGCCGGGGAGCCGTGTGGCACATGCCCCAGCCCTCGCGGTCGTAGGGCAGCGTGCGCCGGACCGCGAGCGTGGCGGGGTCGCGCTCGTAGACCACGCCGTCCTTCCACGTCAGCTGCCAGATCCGGTCGGGGAGGACCGTCACCCCCTCACCGAACTGCGACGCCGGGAGGTCGACGGAGCGCCGCACGACCCCGGTGGTCGGGTCGGTCGCCCGCAGCTGGGACGCCCCGGTCAGCCCGGTGCCCTCCCAGAGGGTGCGGCCATCGGCGGAGAGCTCGAAGCCCTCGGTGAACGCGGCGGGGTCGTGGGGCACGGTCGTGAGGACCTGGACCCGCAGCCGGGCGACGTCCGGCGGCGGGGATGCGAGCGCACCCGCGGCGCTCGGGGCGCCCGGGTTCACCAGCGAGGAGCACGCCACCGGCCACGCCAGGAGCAGCACCGCCAGCAGCACCGCCCTCACCCGCACGGGGGAAGGTTCCCACGCGCTGCGAAGGCACCGACGCGTCGTGCACACAGTCGGCCCGAGGTCGGGCAGGGCTCCGGGAGAACCGACGCGTCGTGCACACAGTTTCGCGGCAGATGCGCGTCGGGCCGCTTCCCGAGAGGCCCCTGAGCGAGTCGCGTACCCGTGATCGAGAACTGTGTGACGAGAAGGGGCGCAGCCCGAACGGTCCGCACGACGAAAGTCGATCATGGTCTCGGCGCCGCCGGACGACCGCCCGGCATTCCGAGCAGGGTATGCGCCGCGCGTCGATTTCCCCAGGGTCGGATGCCGGGCCCGGCCCGGTGTGTGCGTCGCGCGCAGGGGCGGCACCGCGCGATCGGCGGGCGGACCCGGCGTTCGGTGAGCGCGGCGCGCGTCCCCGACCCCGCACACCGGCCCCGCTCGGCGCCCCGGGACGACCCCTGCGCGCCCGCACCCCTCGAGCACCCGGCCGCGTCGGGCAGAATCGGACGCGTGCACGACCTCGCCGACTCCGCCACGGGCCCCGATCTGCGCGACGACCACTCCGACGACCCCGGGGAACGGCCCGTCCCGCCGCGCCTGGCCGGCGCGGTCGACCTCGCGCGCGCGGCGGCGGTCGACGCGGCCGACGGCGAGGCGGACCAGGTCGGCGACGCCCTCGCGGTGCACGCCGAGGACGGCGGCGACAGCGGGGACCAGACCCCGGTCACGGCGGCCACCCACTACCTCGCCGCCGCCAAGCCCGGTTACCGCGGCTGGACGTGGGCCGTCACGGTCATGGTCGCCGACGACGACCCGGACGCCCCCGTCACCCTCGGGGAGGTCGCGCTGCTGCCCGGCGCGGGCGCCGTCGTCGCCCCCGAGTGGATCCCGTGGAACGAGCGGGTCCGCGCGGAGGACCTCGCGCCCGGCGACCTCCTGCCCGTCGACTCCGACGACGACCGGCTCGTCCCCGCCTACGCGAGCCTGGACGACGACCTCGACCCCGCCGAGGACGCCGACGACGACGAGCAGGTCCGGGGTATCGCCGACGAGCTCGGGTTCGGGCGTCCCCGCGTCATGAGCCCGGAGGG